>NZ_JBFBIV010000081.1:0-38163 GCF_040702025.1 Streptomyces sp. NPDC088194
GGAGGCAACTCCCCGCGGTGCGCGGCCTTTCGGTCAGCTGGCGCCGGCGGTCCCGCTCAGCTCCTCGGACCAGTAGCTGCCGGTGGGCAGCGTGTCCCAGGGGTTGGGCAGGTCGTCGGGGGTGGCGTAGAGGTAGCCGGCGTTGCGCTGCTTGCTCAGCGAGACGGTGGTGTCGAGGTCGGCCTGGGTGGGGGTGGCGTAGACCAGGTGCCAGAACTTGCCGGGGTCGGTGGCGTTCAGCTCCCAGGCGGGCGGGGTCCAGGAGGCGTAGGTGGCGTAGCTGCCCTCGAACATCACCAGGATGTCGGCGGCCGAGGAGTAGCACTGGTCGGCGGGTGCGCCGGGGTTGTCGACGGTGAGGGCGCCGGGGTGCGCCTGCTTGGTGGTGGTGTTGATCCCCGAGTAGAGGTTCACGTGCGCGTTGTTGGTGCCGCAGTCGTTCAGGGCGTCGTCGAAGAAGATCCCGGCCAGGCCCGAGGAGCCGTACCAGGAGTACCAGTTCGCGACGTCCGCCTGGATCTGCGCGGTCCAGGCGGCGACGGTGGTCTGCCCGTCGCGGGTGGTGCGGCCGGTGGTGCCGAAGTAGCCGGTGTCCACGTAGCCGATCACCTTGGTGCCGGAATTGGTGGCCGACCGTACGGCCTGGGCGTAGCCGCTGTCGGCGGCGCTGCCGGGGCCGTTGGAGGGGTTGGCGACGGCGATGCCGACGCCGGGTCCTGCCTGGTCGATCTGGTTCCAGTAGCCGGCGCCGGCCGCGTCCGAGGGGTTGAAGTAGGCGGGTACGGCGACGTGTTGGACGCCGGCGGCGGCGTTCGCCGGGGCGCCCGCCGTGCCCAGCGCGGTGAGCGCGAGCGCGGTGGCGGCCGCGGTGAGCACGGCCGCCCGTGCCCGCCCGGCGGTCCGGCCGGAGCCGGCCGCCGGGCGGTGGGAGGTCGATCGGTGGGTCGATCGGTGGGAGGAGAACACGTGTGCCCCTTTCACGGTGGGGGGTGGGGTGGCGGAGCGGGCCGGTCAGCCCTTGACTCCGGTGTGCGCGATGCCCTGCACGAACTGCCGTTGCAGGAAGGCGAACACCACGATGACCGGCAGCGACGCGAGCAAAGAGCCGGCCATCAGCACGGGGTAGTCGGTCTGGAACTGGCCCTGGAGGGAGGCGAGTCCGGCCGAGAGGGTCATCTTGTCGGGGTCGGTGTTCACCACCAGCGGCCAGAACAGGTCGTTCCAGCTCCACAGCAGGGCGAGGACGCCGAGCGCGACCAGACCGGGGCGCACCAGCGGCAGCATCACCGACCAGTAGATCCGAAACGGCCCGGCGCCGTCGATCCGCGCGGCCTCCTCCAACTCCCTGGGCAGCGCCAGGAACGACTGCCGCAGCAGGAAGACGCCGAACGCGCTGAACATGCCGGGCAGGATCAGCGCCTGGAGGCTGTTGAGCCAGCCGAGGTCGGACATGATCTGGTACTGCGGGATGATGAACAGCTGCGGCGGCACCATCAGCACCGACAGGAACAGCCCGAACAGCACGCCGCGGCCGGGGAAGCGCAGCCGTGCGAAGGCGTAGGCGGCCATCGGGCACAGCACGACCTGGCCGAGGGTGCGGCCCAGCGCCATCAGCAGCGTGTTGAGGAACTGGTGGCCGAACGGCAGCAGGTCGAAGACCTTGCGGTAGTTCGACCACTGGCTGCCGGGCAGCGGCGACGGCGGCACATGGGTGGCGTCGGTGAGCGACTTCAGCGAGGTGACGGCCTCCCACACGAACGGCCCGACCATCACCAGCGAGGCGGCGATCAGCACGGTGTGGACGCCGAAGTGCGAACCCGTGCGCCGGGAACGGGCCTCAGCCATAGTGCACCCACCTTTTCTGCATGCGGAACTGAAGGGCCGTCAGGGCGATGATGACCAGCAGCAGCACCATGACGATCGCGGCCGCGTAGCCGCGGTCGTTGGTGACGAACGCCCGGTCGTAGAAGAGCTGCACGACGGTCTCCAGGCGCGGGAAGGCGGGGTTGGCGCGGGCGGCGTCGCCGGAGCCGGCCATCACGTAGACAAGGTCGAACAGTTGCAGCGACCCGATCACCGAGATCACCGACACGAAGAACGCGGTGGGCGACAGCAGCGGGATGGTGACCGAGAAGAACTGCCGTACAGGGCCCGCGCCGTCGATCTCCGCGGCCTCGTAGTACTCCTTCGGGATGGCCTGCATGCCGGCGAGGAAGATCACCAGGTTGTAGCCGATGCTGCTCCACACGCCGACCGCGACCAGCGCGTACAGCGCCACCCGCGGGTCGGCGATCCAGTTGGGGCCGTCGACGCCGACCAGCGAGAGCAGGTAGTTCACCAGCCCGTAGTCGCCGTTGTAGAGCCACCGCCAGACCATGGCGATGGCCACCGGCATGGTGACCACCGGCAGGAAGAACAGCGTGCGGTAGACGCCGATGCCGCGCAGGCCGGGCCGGTTGAGCAGGGCGGCGAAGACGATCGCCAGCGGGATGGAGACCAGTCCGAGCCCGGTGTACGCAAGGGTGTTGACCATCGCCTGGCCGAACTCGTGGTCGTGCAGCATCCGGTGGTAGTTGTCCAGGCCGCTCCAGGTGTGGCCGCCGAAGGCGCCCCAGGCGGTGAAGGAGAAGTACGCGGTCTGCACGACCGGCCACAGGTAGAACACCGCGAGGCCGAGGCCGATCGGGGCGATGAACGCGTATCCCCACAGCGCCTCGACGACCCGGTCGCGGCGCGGGCGGCGGCGGGCCAGGCCCGGGCGGCGGCCGTCGGGCGGCGGCGGCTCGGTGCGGGCGGCGCCCGGGGTGGAGGTGATCGTCATGTCACTCCTTGGCGAGCGAGGCGTTCATCGCCGCGGCGAGTTCCTTGGCCGCCTTGTCGAGCGACTCGTCGCCGTTCCACACCTTGGTCAGGTAGGTCAGCTCCTCCTCGTTCCAGGCCGCGGTGTCCTTGGAGACGGGGAAGGGCACGGCGTACGGGAGTTCGTCCAGGAACGTCTGGAGCTTGAACTGCGGGTGCGCGGCGATCCAGGCGCCCTGGGTGCCGTTGTAGGCGGGCATGGTGCCCTTGGCGCCGAAGATGTCCGCGGCCTGCTTGGAGCCGAGGAACTTCACGAACTGCCATGCCTGGTCGGCGTGGTGGGTCCTGGCCGAGACGACGTTGGCGACACCGTGGATGACGGTGGCCTGCTTGACGCCCTTGGGCAGCGGGGCGACGTCCACGTGCGTCTTGGTGTAGCTGTTGCCGCCGAACTCCGTCGCGTCCCACGAACCGCCCCAGTACATGGCGATCTTGCCGGCCTCGAAGAGCTGGAGCGGCGCGGTGTCGGTCATCGTCTTGAGGTCGGGCGACTCCTTCTTCGCGATCAGGTCGGTCCAGAAGCGCAGGCCCTCGATCGTCTTCGGGTCGTCGTAGCCGGACTTCTTGCCGTCGGCGGAGATGACGTGGCCGCCGGCCTGGGCGATGGTGTTGTACTGGTACTCCTGGAAGCTGGTCAGCTCCGCGTCGGTGCCGTACTGGCCCTTGCTGCTGTCGGTCAGCTTCGCGGCGGCCTGCTGGAAGTCGCTCCAGGTCCAACCGGCCTTGGGGTAGGGCACCTTGGCGGCGTCGAAGAGCGACTTGTTGTACCAGACGCCGACGGTGTCCATGTCCTTCGGCAGGCCGTAGTGCTTGCCCTGGTAGGTGTAGAGGTCCACCAGCTGCTTCGGGTAGGCCGACAGCGGCACCTTGTCCTTGGCGATGTCGTCGTCCAGCGGGCGGATCACGCCGTTGGACGCGTACAGCTGGAAGTTGGGGCCGTTCATCCAGAACACGTCAGGAGCGGAACCGCCGGTCGCCGCGGCCTTCAGCTTGGTCCAGTAGTCGGCCCACGGGGTCAGCTCGACCTTGATCGAGATGTTCGGGTGGGTCTTGGTGAACGCCTTCCCGAGCTGCTCCATCGCCGACTTCTGGGTGGCGTCCCACACCCCGTAGGACAGCGTGACCTTGCCGTCGGAGGACGCCGAACCACTTCCGCCCGACGAGCAGGCAGAGGCGGCCAGGACCACCCCCAACGCCATCGCAGGCCACCGCACCGAGTTCCGCATCCCATGTCCTCCCGACAGTCGAGAAGCCCTCCGCGCCGACCGGCCAGCAAGGGCATCGAGTTCGCCTAATCATGGAGTCCAGGGAAATTAAGTCAATACCCGGGGCGGTTACGAAGTTGTTGCCGCCGCGTGCCGGCCCTCCTCGCGCGCCGTGTTCCGGGCCTGCCGCGCGCCGCGCGGGCACGGCTACGGGCGGCGTCGCGGAAGCGTTTCCGCCACCCGGCGCCGCACCGTACCACCAGGTCAGCGGCCCCCGTCGCCCCGGCCGCCGCCGACCCGACCCGCCCCGCCCGGCCCCCGCGCGAAGCGCTCGGGACCGCCGAGGTCGGCGCTCTCCCGCAGTTCGCGGTCCACGTGGTCGAGCGCGAGGCGCAGCGCGCCCAGCGCCACTCCCTCGTCGCCGAACTCCGACACCCGCACCTCGGGCGTGCGGATGCACCAGCGGTCCAGCTCGCGCCGCAGCGGCTCGGCGATCAGGTCGGCGGATCGTGAGAACCCGCCCCCGATCACCACGAGTTCGGGGTCCAGGGTCAGCACCAGGGCCGCCGCGCCGACGGCGACGTCGCGGACGTAGCGGCGTACCACCGCCGCCGCCTTGCGGTCGCCGGCCCGCGCGGCCTCGAAGACCGCCTCCGCCGCCGCGTCCATGTCGCCCGCGGGCTCGGCGGCCGGCCAGGACTTCAGGTGCTCCTGGGCCCTGATCCACCCCGACGCCGGCAGCGCGCCGATCTCGCCCGCGGCGTTGCCGAAGCCGCGGTGCAGCTTGCCGTCGATGATCAGGCCCGCGCCCGTGCGCAGGCCCGCCAGGATGAGCACCACGTCCTTGGCGTAGCGGGCCGCGCCGCGCCAGGACTCGGCGAGCGCCGCGAGCTTGCTGTCGTTCTCCACCAGGACCGGGCCGCCCACCCGCCGGCCCAGGTGCCCGGCCACGTCCACCCCGGTCCACTCCGGCAGCGCCTCGGAGAGCATCACCCGGCCCGCGCCGTCCACCAGCCCGGTGGTGGCCGCGCCCACCGCCCAGATCCCGTCGGCGGCCACCCCCGCCCCGGCCAGCGCGTCGGCCACCGCGCGGTCCAGGGCCGCCAGCCGCTGCTTGCGGCCCATCGCGGGCGCGACGGCGATCCGGCCGCTGTGCAGCACCGTGCCGTCCAGGTCCGCGACCAGGGCGAGGATCTTGTGGCCGCCGATGTCCACGCCCAGCACGCGGCCGGCGTCGGCCCGGAACCGGTACCGGCGGGCCGGCCGGCCCACGGCGCCGGCCGCGGCCGGCACGTCGGCCAGCCAGCCGCGCTCCAGCAGTTCGCGGACCACGTCCTCGGTGGAGGCCCGGGACAGCCCGGTCCGGCGGGAGATTTCGGTCAGCGTCAGCCCCGGCTCCTCGCGCAACACGCCGATCAGCGCGAGCGAGTTGAGCCGCCGGAGCTGGGACAGGTCGCCGCCCGGCGCAGCGTCGGTCACCAGGCCCCCTTGAGATCGGTTGCCACACACCTAATAATGAGGGACTCCTTCGTAAGTACGGGAAAGGACCCCATGCCTCGGGTGACTCTAGCTCTCGTCGGCGCCGGGCTGCGCGGCCTGTCGTACGCGCGCCGTGCCCATGACACCGGCGAGGGCCGGGTGGTGGCGGTGGCCGAGCCCGATCCCGGGCGACGTGCCGCCGCGGCGCGCGAGTTCGCGGTCCCGGCCGACCGCGTGTACACCGACTGGACCGAACTGGCCGCGGCCGGACCGCTCGCCGACGCCGCCATCGTGGCCACCCAGGACCGGCAGCACAGCGGCCCCACCGTGGCACTGGCCGACCAGGGCTACCACATCCTGCTGGAGAAGCCGATGGCCACCGAGGAGGCCGAGGCCGAGGTGATCACGGCGGCGGCCGAGCGCAACAAGATCATGCTGGCCGTCTGCCACGTGCTGCGCTACACCCCCTACACCCGTGCGCTCAAGGGGATGCTGGACGACGGGACGATCGGCCGGCTGGTGAGCGTGCAGCACCTGGAGCCGGTCGGCTGGTGGCACCAGGCGCACTCCTTCGTCCGCGGCAACTGGCGGAACTCCGGCACCTCCGCGCCGATGCTGCTCACCAAGTCCTGCCACGACATCGACTGGCTGCTGCACCTGTTCGGCCGGGCGCCGCGGCGGGTCGGCTCCTTCGGCAGCCTGACCCACTTCCGTGCCGAGGACGCCCCGGAGGACGCCGCCGAGCGGTGCCTGGACTGCCCGCTGGAGTCCACCTGCCCGTACTCCGCGAAGCGGCTGTACCTGGGCTGCCTCGCCGACGCGGACAGCCGGTTCTGGCCGCTGTCGGCGGTCACCGACGACCACACCGAGGCCGGGGTGCTGGCGGCGCTGCGCACCGGGCCGTACGGCCGCTGCGTGTACGCCTGCGACAACGACGTGGTGGACCACCAGGTGGTGTCGATGGAGTTCGACGACGGCGCCACCTGCTCGTTCACGATGAGCGCGTTCACGCCGATGGAGCACCGCAGGACCCGGCTGATGGGCACCCGCGGCTTCCTCGACGGCGACGGCCGGAGCATCCGCCGGGTGGACTTCCTCACCGGCGCGGACGAGACGGTCGAGGTCGGGGCCGAGGCGGGCGCGTCCGCCGCCGACGGGCACGGCGGCGGCGACGAGGCGCTGATGGACGCCTTCCTCGCGGCCGTCGCGACCGGCGACGCGGAGCTGCTGCGGTCCGACGCCGCCACCAGCCTGGCCGGCCACCGCGTGGTGTGGGCGGCGGAGCGGGCCCGGATCAGCGGCACCGTGGTCGACGTGGCGCCGTAGCCCCCGCGGGCCCGTTCGCCCGGTCCGCCGCCCGCCGAGGTCACTCCTTGGTGGCGCCGGCCAGCATCCCCGAGACCAGGGTGCGCTGGGAGAACAGGAAGAGCACGAGCACCGGAAGGATGGCGACGATGATCGCCAGCGCCAGCTCCGGGATGGTGATGTTCAGCCCGGCACCGGCGACCGGGTTGAACGACGGTGTGGAGGTGAGCAGTTGGTTGAGCCCCACCTGGATCGGGAACTGGTCGCTGCTGGGCAGTACCAGGTACGGCAGGAAGAAGTTGTTCCAGTTGCCGACGAAGCTGAAGAACGCCACCAGGCCGACCACCGGCTTGGCCAGCGGCAGCGCGATCCGGGAGAACAGCTGCCACTCCGAGCAGCCGTCGATCCGGGCGGCGGACAGCAGGTCGCGCGGCAGGCTGGTGGCGAAGTAGATGTACACCAGGTACACGCCGAACGGGTAGAACGAGAAGGGCAGGATCACCGACCAGATGGTGCCGATCAGGTGGAAGCGGTTCAGCTCCAGGAAGATCGGCAGCACCAGCGTCGCCGACGGCATGATCATCGTCACCAGGGTGGCGAGGAGCAGCGTCTTGCGGCCGCGGAAGCGGGTCAGCGCCAGCGCGTAGCCGGCCGGCAGGCTGGTGAGCAGGGTGAGCACCAGCGAACCGAGCGAGTAGACCGCGGAGTTGCGCAGCCACACCAGCAGCACGTGGTCCTGGAAGTCGTACAGGTGCCGCCAGGCGGCGCCGACCTGGTGCAGCGAGCCGAACGAGAGCGGGTTGTCGTGGGTGATCTGGCCGGCGGTCTTGGTCGGGGCCAGCAGCAGCCACACCACCGGCAGCACGAAGAAGACCAGCAGCGCGGCGAGCAGCACACCGATGACCAGGACCGAGACGGCCCGCGAGGGCGCGGTGCGCCATCCGGCGGCGCGCGGGGCGGGGGCGGGGGCGGACCGCCGCGCGGCGCCCCTGGTGGCGTGTGTCGTGGCGGGTGTCGCCACGTCCGTCGTGGCTTCTGTCATGGCGTCATTTCTCTTCCGAGGTGAACATGTTCGTCCGGGCCACCAGCACGCCGGCGCAGAGCAGGCCGAGGGCGAGCAGGAAGACCGAGATGGCCGCGGCGCCGTTGAAGTCGCCCTTCTGGAAGGCGTAGACGTAGGCGAGCTGGTTCGGCGACCAGGTGGGGCTGACCCGGCCGAGGCTGGCGGTCTGCAGCAGCTGCGGCTCGACGAACAGCTGGGTGCCGCCGGCGAAGGCGAGGATCGTCATGTAGGCGATCCACTGCCGGATCATCGGGATCTGGATGTGCCAGGCGATCCGCCAGGGCCCGGCGCCGTCCATCCGGGCGGCCTCCAGCACCTCGTCGGAGATGTTGTTCAGGGCCCCGTACATCACCACCATCCAGCCGCCGGCGCCGGTCCAGAAGGCGATCAGCAGGAAGATCACCGGCAGGTTGCCGGGGGCGAGCACGGCCGCGAAGCTGCCCAGGCCGAGGGATTTCAGCAGCCAGGAGACCGGGCTGACGTCGGGGTCGAGCATGAACAGCCAGACCAGCACGCTCGCCACGCCGGCCAGGGCGCCCGGGATGTAGTACAGGAAGCGCAGCAGCGCGGACAGGCCGGGGCGGACCCGGCTGCGCAGCACCACCGCGGTCAGCACGGTGAGCACCACCAGGACGGCCAGCCACAGCACGAGGTAGACCAGCACGTGGGTGAAGGCGGGGCCGAAGCGGTAGTCGCGGGCGACCTTGGTGAACTGGTTGATGCCGGTGAACTGGCCCGCGTCGTTGGTGAACGCGAGGTAGAAGGCGTAACAGGTGGGGAAGACGCCGAAGGCGAGCAGCAGCAGCGTGTAGCCGGCGACGAAGAGCCGGCCGGCGGCCCCGCCGGTCCGCCGGCGCGGCGCGGGGCCGCGTCGGCGGACCGGAGCGGTGACGCGCCGGGTGTCCAGCAGCGTCATCCGGTGGTCACCTGGTATCCGTCGCTCTTCGCCTCGTTGCTGATGGCGCTCTGCCAGGCGGGCAGCGTGGCGGTGAGGGACTTGCCCGCGGTCAGCGCCGGCAGGACCACGCTGGACCAGGCGGTGGCGTCGGAGAACCTGGTGTTCGACCAACCGGTCCATACCTCGTTCGCGGCCTGCTGGAACGGCGCGCTGACGTCGGCGGCGAAGTAGTCGCGGTTGGCGGGGTTGGCCAGCCACGCGGTGGCCGCCTTGGTGTAGGCGGGATAGGTCGGGGCGGACGCCTGGTTCTCGTCGGACGTGGTCAGCCAGGTGGCGAGGTCGGTGGACGCCTTGAGGTTCTTGCTGTGTCCGGAGACCATCCACACCCCGCCGCCGACGTTGCCGGTGGCCGCGGTGGTCTCCCCCGGCCAGGTCAGCGGCGCCGCGGCGGCCATCTGCTTGGCGGGGGTGTGGAAGGCGGTCTTGAACAGGTACTGGCCGTACCAGGACGGCCCGTACGCCATCAGCACCTTGGACCCGCTGTCCTTGGCGAAGCCCTGGCTGAAGAAGCCCTGGGTGCTGACCGCCTTGGCGGAGATCAGCTTGTCGAGCAGGGTGGACATCCGGGTGCACTTCGGGTCCTTCAGGTCCACCCGCAGGGTGTCGGGCTTCACCAGGTCGAAGGCCGGGCACTGGCTGGACCAGAGGTAGGACTCCTGGGAGTTGGTGTCGCCGACCGAGCCGACGAGGTAGCCGGGGTGCTCCTTGGCGACCTTCTCGCCGAGCGCCTCGTACTGCGCCCAGGTGGTGGGGACGGTGTAACCCCACTTGTCCATCAGGGACTTGTTGTACCAGAGCACGACCTGGGCGATGTCGTTGCGCAGGCAGTAGGTGTGCCCGTCGAACTGGCAGGGCGCCAGCGACCCCTTCGCGAAGCCGTCCAGGGTGCTCGCGGGCACCAGATTCTGGTCCAGCGGGGCGGCGAAGGGGATGGCGCCGGGCTTGGTGGGGGCCGACGCCCAGGTGACGTCGGTCGGCGAGCCGAAGACGACGTCAGGCCAGCCACTGCCGGTACGGTCGAACAGCTCGACCTTCGTCTGCAGGTAACTGGAGCCGTCGGCGCCGCCGTCGTACGTGACGATCTTCATCTTCACGTCCGGGTGGGCCTTCTGGTACGCCTGCACGGACGGCAGGCGGGTGGCGTCGGCCCACACCGTGATCGGGGAGCCGGCCTTCTGCGTGGCCGGTGTGAACGCCGCGTGCCCGGCGGCCGTGCCGGCGTCCTTGGTGGTGTCGGCGCTGGCGCCGCATCCGGCCACCAGGGCGGTGGCCGCTGCCAGGGCGACCGCGGCGACGGCGGTGCGTACCGCCGACCGGCGCGGGGTGGTTCTCGCGGAACCGGAAGACAGCGTCGTCTTCATCGTGGTGCCTTTCTTGCTGCGGGTGAGGGTGGTGCCAGGAGTGCTGGTGGAGTCAGGAGCGCTGGTGGTGTCACGAGCGCTGGTGGTGCCGCTGCCGGCGGGGCGGTCAGCGGGGCTGCTCGACGAAGCGGGTGAGCGCGCTGCCGTAGCCGAAGTCGAGCGGGAGGGCGATGCCGGGCCCGGTGGGGGCGTGCACCAGTCCCTGGTCGTCCACGTGGCGTTCCCGTACGACCTGCGTGGCGGTCACCAGGGACTCGTAGTAGGTGGTGTTGGAAATGGCCATGCACAGGTGGTGGTTGGGGATGTCGGAGCCGTGCACCTCCGCGCGCAGCCGGAAGGCGTCGGCGAGGTGCGCGGTGCGCATCGCGCCGGTGATGCCGCCGCGCAGGGTGGTGCCGGCCCGCACCCCGAAGGTGGCGGCGCCGGCCCGGATGAAGTCGGCGGAGTTCATGTGGGCGCCGTCGGAGGTCTCCGCGACGAGCAGCGGTACGTCGACGCACTCGGCGAGCTGCCGGTACGCGCTGACGCTGAACTCGCGCATCGGCTCCTCGTACCAGAGGTAGTCGGCCTCGGCGAGGGCCCTGCCGAGGCGGATGGCGTCGGGCAGGTCGAAGCCCGCCGAGCCGTCGTACATCAGGGGGACGTCCGGGCCGACGTGGGCGCGCAGTGCCTGGCACAGCGCGGCGTCCCGGCGGGCGTCGCCCCAGGCGTGCAGCTTGATGCCGCGGTAGCCCAGCGCCAGGCACTGGTCGGCGACGTCGAGGAACTCCCGGGTCGTGTCGAAGGTGGAGGTGGAGGCGTAGGCAGGGATGGACTCGCGGAAGCCGCCGAGCAGTTGCCACACGGGCTGCCCGCTGACCCGGCCGGCCAGGTCCCACAGTGCGGTGTCGATCAATCCGAGGGTGGGCAGCGGCAGTTCGTGGATGCGGTCGAGCTCCCACACCCGGTGCCACAGCCATTCACGGCGGAAGGGGTCGGCGCCGAGCAGTTCCTCCCGGAAGACCCGGTCCACCAGGTCCGTGAGCGTGGTGGCGGCACCCGGCCGGGCGAAGAGCGCCACGCCCTCGGCGCCTTCGTCGGTGCCGATGTGCAGGACCGCCCCGTCGCCGACCGGCGCGCTGCCGCTGAGGCCGTGCCGCCAGGAGAAGGGCGGGTCCGCCGCCGGAACGTCGATCCGGTGGACTTCGACATGAGTGATCTTCATCCGTGCGTGTGTCGTTTCTGTGAGAGGGCGCCGGTGAGAGGGGAGGGCGCCGTGGTCCGTGCGGCCGGAGCGGGCGGGCGCCCTAGGGTCGGCCGTAGACCTGGAGTTCGTAGATGCTGCCGCCGTTGTAGTTCGAGCCGGTGACGGTGAGCCGGACGTAGCGGCCGCGGGTGGGGGTGGCGGCGGGCGAGTAGGCGGTCTGCTGGGTGGTGGCGGTGGCGGTGTGGTCGTCGAGGGTGGTCCAGTCGCTGCCGTCCGCGGAGACCTCGACGCGGTACTGGTAGCCGTTCGCCTTCTCGAAGGTGGTGATGGCGCCGGTCACGTCGTACTGCGCGCCGAGGTCCACCTCGATCCAGGACGGGTCGGGCAGCCCGAGGCCCTGCGCCCACCGGGTGGACAGGTCGCCGTCGACGGCCAGTTCGGGGGTGTTCGGGTCGGAGAAGGAGCTGACGGTGACCGGCCGGTGCAGGGCGAGGTCGCCGCCGGCGGGCATCGTGACGGTCAGCGGCTTGCCGGGCGCCGACTCGTTGCCGGCCGCGTCGCGGGCGGTGACGGTGAAGGTGTACGTGGCGCCGGCGGTGAGGCCGGCGAGGCGTACCGAGGTGCCCGTGGAGGCGCTGACGACGGTGCCGCCCTGCCGGATCGCGTAGCCGGTGACGCCGGTGTCGTCGGTGGCGGCCGGCCAGGTCAGGTCGGCGACGGTCGGGAAGTCGGTGACCGCGGCGGGCCGGCCGGGGGCGGTGGGCGCGGTGTGGTCGGTGACGGCCGGACCGGGGTCGAGGTGCCGGTAGGCCGGTTGCAGGCCGGCGTTGTCCACGATGGAGGCAGGCAGTTGCTCGCAGGAGTCCACCGTCGTGTTGCCGGTGATCGTGTCGCCGGTGCTGTTGGCCTGGGTGTTCATCGCCGGCTGGGAGGTGAAGTTGCGCTCCGCGGTGATGTCCATGCCGTGGTTGAGGAAGAGCCACTGGAAGGCCACGTCGCACAGGGCGTTGTCCGTGGTGTGCCAGTAACGGCTGCCCTCGTCCTGGTAGATGGCGCCGTAGGCGGTGGGCGTGGTGCCGTTGATGTAGTTCCCGGAGACCACGCCGCCAGGGTCGGCGCTGAGGGTGTAGATGGCGCCGCCGTCGGCCTGCGACTTCATGATGTCGCTGATCACGTTGTCGGTGACGACGGTGTCGCGGCTGGTGGTGGGGGTGTCCCAGATCGGAACGCCGGAGTTTCCGGGGTAGTTGGTGTCCCCGCCCGGGTCGGTCAGGCCCCAGCCCCAGCCGACGGAGATGCCGCTGTAGGGAAGGTCGTAGACCTTGTTGTGGGTGATCACGGTGTGGTCGGTGTAGCCGGCGAAGATCCCGAGCGAACCGCCGTACTGGTCCGCGACGTTGGTGACCACGTTGTTGTCGACCGTGTTGTCCTTGGTGATGTCGCGCGGGTCGGTGGGATGGGCGTCGACCACCTCGACACCGCCGACCTGGATGCCGGTGCCGGCGATCTCCTTGAAGACGTTGCCGGTGACGTCGGTGCCCTGGGTACCGGTGTTGAGGTTGAGGCCGACCGCGCCGAGGCGGGTGAACGTGTCGCCCTGGAAGCCGATCCGGTGGCCGTGGCTGACGTTGACCGCACCGGGGGTCTTCACCCACTTCAGGCGGGTGGAGTCGAAGTCGGGGTTGTCGTCACCGGTGATACGGAAGCCCGCCTGGCCCTCGACCAGGCCGTCGTCCGAACTCGGCGCCAGCCAGGTGGAGTCGGCGAAGGTGATGCCCTGGAAGGAGACGTCGCTCACCGGGTGGGCGGCGGTCCCGTTCAGGTCGACCAGGTCCTGCACGCGCGGCACCGTCACGTCGGCGGTCTTCAGGTCCTGGCCGGGCTTGGGCAGGTAGTAGAGCTCGCCCTGGCTCTTGTCGAGGTACCACTCGCCGGGCGTGTCCAGCAGTTCGCGGGCGTTCTCCAGCCAGGTGGGGTTCTGGATCTCCTCGCCCTGGTGCAGGTTGGCGTTGTGGAAGCAGGGCTGCTGGACGGTCATGGTGGTGCCCGAGATGGACTGCACGGGGCAGCGCATGAGCATCCAGCCCCAGCGGCTGACGACCTCCATGTCCGACTGGTTCTTGTACGCGTCCAGAGCGGTGTCGGTGATGGTGTAGCCGGTCGCGGTCTTGGTGAAGCCGGCCGGGTTGTCGGCGCTGCGGGCGCGCGTCTCCAACTCGCCGTCCACGTAGAGCTGGCGGGTGTCGATGTCGCCGACGTGCGCCTTGTACACGTGGTGGGCGGGGTCGGCGAGGGTCCAGCCGGTGACCTGGCTGCCGCCGCTGATCACGGGGTGGGCGCCGGGCGCGGCCTCGTAGATGATGCGGTGGCCGTTGCTGCCGGAGTCCTGCGGGGTGAGGGCGAAGGTCTTCGACAGGCGGTAGGTGCCGGAGGCCAGTTCGACGTGGATGTCGCCGCGCATGTCGTGGTTGACAGTGCGCACGTAGTCACGGGCGTGTTCGAGGGTACGGAAGGGGTGCGCGGCGCTGCCGGAGCCGGTGTCCCGGCCGGTGTCCGGGGAGACGTGGACGGTGAGGGGCGGCGGCTGGGGGGCGGAGCCGGCGGGTGCGGCCAGCGCCTGGCCCGAGGTGAAGGGGAGCGCGGCGGCGGCGAGCGCGAGCACGGCGAGGGCGCCCCTTCGCACGGGAGTGCGAAGGCGTGGTGACGGTGGGGCTGCGGGTATGGACACGGGTATCCAATCGCCTGGCGGTGGGGAGGGGTTGGTCGAGGGACCCGGTGGGTGCCGGGCCTGATGGCATGGGGCGGCTCGGTCCGCGCGGAGGGGCGGGACGGGAGCGACGCGGGGGACGGCGCGCGGATGCGGTGGCGGGCGCGCGGATGTGCGTGCCGGGCAGGCGAGTTCGGTGGCGGGCGCGCGGATGCGGTGGCGGGGCGCGCGAGTTCGAAAGCGGGCGCGCGAAAGGAGGAGCGGGCGCGCGGGTCGAGGCGGGGTCGGTACGGGGCGGGGTGGGGACGGGGCGGGGTGGGGACGCGGGGGCGGAACGGGTTGGACAGGTGGCGGGGCGAACAGACGGTGCGGGTTGAACGGGTGGTGCGGTCGGTGCGGGTCGTACGGGCTAGGAGGCGGACGACCGAGGTGAGGGGGGTGCGGCCTCGTCGCCCTTGGACCCGCCGCCGGCCGCGGTGGTGCCGCGGTTGCCGGCCAGGTCGAAGACCCGGTCGCGGATCTTGCGCTCGAACTGGTGCTGGGTGGTGGCGATGTGCTCGGCCATCAGGTCGGCGGCGCCTTCGGGTTCGCCCGCGGCGATGGCCTCGGCGATGGCGACGTGCTGGCGTCCGGCGACCTCCAGCGAGCCGGGCACGTCGCCGTGGAAGAGCAGCACGTCCGACTGCGCGGCGAACCGCCGGACGCTTCCGACACCGGCCCGCAGGAAGACGTTGTGCGCGGCGATCCCGATCGCGTCGTGGAAGTCCGCGTCCGCACGGGCGAAGGCGTCCGAGTCCGCCGCGCGACCGGCGACGAGCGAGCTCTCCGCTCCTTCCCGGATGGCCCGGACCTCGATGGGTGTGGCCTGGGCCGCGGCCCGCCGGGCGGTCTCCGACTCGATCAGCGTGCGGTAGTCCAGCAGCATCAGGACGTGTTCCATGCTGGTCGGCTGGAAGTGCGCGAGCTGGTCGTCGACCGGCCCGCCCGGCGACTCGGCCACGAAGATGCCGGCGCCGCGCCGTACGCTCAGCCGCCCGATCGCGGCCAGCACCTTGACCGCCTCCCGGGTCACGTTGCGGGTCGCGCCCAGGATCTCGGCGAGCCCCTGCTCCGTGGGCAACCGGTCGCCCGGCCGCAGCCCCTGGTCGGCGATGTAGCTCAGCACCTGGTCGGCGACGAGTTCATAGCCCGGCCGGTAACGGCCACCCGCCGCGTCACCGTCGCCGGTCGGGGGCAGGGCACCACGTTCGCCAGACACCGGGCGACCTCCTCGTCGATTAATCACGTTCATTTGCGCCGTCACTATGGCATCCACGTTACGGGAAGGGAAGGCCTCGGATCATTTTCCCGTCAACTCCCGGGCTGTATGGGTGCAAATCGCATCACACTCTCCCAGCCACTCCGGTCGGCTTCGGAGGATTGCCGGACCGAGACGGGATGCATAGGGTTCTTCCCGATCGATGAAGCAGATCTGTGCCGTCATCGCGCCACCGGGCGCGGCGGCCGGACGGGAGGACCGACACCATGCGGCGATTCGCCACCGTGATCAGGCTGCGGCCGGAGAAAGAGTCGGAGTACCGGAGCCTGCACGCCGACGTCTGGCCCGGCGTGCAGGCCGCCCTCAAGCGGGCCCACATCGGCAACTACTCGATCTTCCTGCGCGACGGCCTGCTCTTCAGCTACTTGGAGTACACCGGCGCCGACTACGCCGCGGACACCGCGGCCATCGCCGCCGACCCCGTCACCCGACGGTGGTGGGAGCTGACCGACCCGTGCCAGCGGCCCCTGGACAGCGCCGCCCCGGGCGAGTGGTGGGTGCCGGCGGAGGAGGTCTTCCACCTCGACTGACCCGGGTCCCCGACGACAGCCCGGGCCCCCGACGACGACCATCCGCGGGGAGCCCGGGAAATGAATCAGATCAATCCGTCCGCCCGGTGCGACCGTTCACGGCCGCAGCAGGGACCGGGCTGCGGCGTCCTCGCCTGCCTCCAGCAGGTTCGCGGCGGCGCCGACGACCAGCGGGTCCGGCTCGCCGACCACCTCGTCGTCGCGGTCGGTGTACGGGAAGCGGGCCAGCACGCTGCGCATCGCCTCGACCCGGGCCCGCTTCTTGTCGTTGCTCTTCACCACCGTCCAGGGCGCGTACGCGGTGTCCGTCTCGTGGAACATCGCGACCTTCGCGGCGGTGTACTGGTCCCAGCGGTCCAGCGAGGCCAGGTCCATCGGGCTGAGCTTCCACTGCCGCACCGGATCGACCTGGCGGATGGTGAAGCGGGTGCGCTGCTCGTTGCGGGAGACGGAGAACCAGAACTTCACCAGCTGGATGCCGTCGTCCACGAGCATCCGCTCGAACGCGGGCGCCTGCCGCATGAAGCGGTGGTACTCGTCGTCGGTGCAGAAGCCCATCACCCGCTCCACGCCCGCCCGGTTGTACCAGGAGCGGTCGAACAGCACGATCTCGCCGGCGGTGGGCAGGTGCGCGACGTACCGCTGGAAGTACCACTGGCCGCTCTCGCGCTCGCTGGGCTTCTCCAGCGCGACCACCCGGGCGCCGCGTGGGTTGAGGTGCTCGATGAACCGCTTGATGGTGCCGCCCTTGCCGGCGGCGTCGCGCCCCTCGAAGAGGATGACGATGCGCTGCCCGGTCTCCTTCACCCAGCGCTGGAGCTTCAGCAGCTCGATCTGCTGGAGCCGCTTGTGCCGCTCGTACTCCGGCCGCTCCATCCGCTGACCGTACGGGTAGTTCTCCCGCCAGGTGTCGACGGTGCTGCCGTCCGCGCGGACCAGCACCGGGTCGTCCTGGTCGGTGTAGTCGACCGTCATACCGGCGAGCAGGTCACCGGTGCCGGAGCTGGTGTGCCGCACCGTCTCACCCGTCCTTCCGTCCACGTCCGCCGCCCGCGCGGGGCGGGCGGCACCATCCTGGGCCGTACGTCGTCGATCCGCCAGGGCCACCGGGCCCGCCGGTCGACGGGTCCACCGGTCCGACAGTCCGATCGTCCGCTAGTGGAACTGCGGGATGATCAGGTAGAGGCCGTAGAGGACCGCGCACGCGCAGACCACGAAGCAGGCGCCCGCGCTGATGGCCTGCGCGGTGCCCTCGCCGCCGGACGCGCGGTGCTGGTCGCGGGCGGCGAGCGCCCACACGCCGAGCGCGAAGAGCACCACGACGCCGACGGTGGCGCCGAAGCTCACCACGGCGACCTCCACCAGCGAACCCCATTTCACGTGCATGTCGCCGTCCTCTCGCCGTCGCTTCCCCGCTGCCGCCGCGGCTCCCGGGCCCGTCCCTGTCCCCGCCACCGTCCCCGCCACCGTCCGCGTTCCGGTCCCGGCGGCATCCGCCCGGACCGCGCGCGGCCGTTCACACCCCGACTCGGGCGCCCGCGGCGGGCGGGGCCGGGGTGGCGTGGCCGTCGTTGACGTTCTTCGCGTCGACCGGGTGGCGGCGGGACAGCACCACGATGACGCCCGCCACGGCGACGGCCGCCAGCGCGATCAGTACGGTGCCGAGGGTGCCGCCGTGCACCACCGCGCTCGCCGCCACCGCGCCGACGGCCGCGGCGGCCGGCAGCGTCACCAGCCAGGCCAGCGCCATCTGGCCCGCGGTGCCCCAGCGCACCTCGGCGAGCCGGCGACCGACGCCCGCGCCGAGGATGCCGCCGGAGCAGACCTGGGTGGTGGACAGCGCGAAGCCGAGGTTGGCGGAGGTCAGGATCACCGCGGTCGACGCGGACTCCGCGGCGAAGCCCTGCGGCGACTCGATGTCCACCAGGCCCTTGCCCATGGTGCGGATGATCCGCCAGCCGCCGATGTACGTACCGGCCGCGATGGACACCCCCGCGGTGAGGATCACCCACACCGGCGGGCCCGAGCCCGCGCCGAGGGCGCCGCAGGAGATCAGCGCGAGCGTGATGACGCCCATGGTCTTCTGCGCGTCGTTGGTGCCGTGGGCCAGCGACACCAGGGAGGCGGAGGCGATCTGCCCGATCCGGAAGCCCTTGGAGACCCGGTCGGCCGAGGCGCGCCGGGTGATCCGGTAGGCGAAGTACGTCGCGGCCAGCGCCGCCAGCCCCGCCACGAGCGGCGAGGCGACCGCGGGTATCAGGATCTTCTCGACCACCTGGTCGAAGTTGACCCCTTTCCGTCCGGCGCCCACCCACACCGCTCCGATCAGCCCGCCGAACAGCGCGTGCGAGGAACTGGACGGCAGACCCAGCAGCCAGGTCACGAGGTTCCACACGATCGCCCCGACCAGCCCGGCGAAGATCATGCCCGGGGTGACGAGCTTGTCGTTGACGATGCCGCCGGAGATGGTCCGCGCCACCTCGGTCGACACGAACGCCCCGACGAGATTGAGCACCCCGCTGATCAGCACCGCGACCTTCGGGCGCAGCGCACCCGTGGCGATCGACGTCGCCATGGCGTTCGCGGTGTCGTGGAAGCCATTGGTGAAGTCGAAGGCCAGCGCCGTGACGATGACCATTGCCACAAGAAAGGTGATGTGGTCCACGTCACCAGGAGAGCATCACTTGGCGTACTCAGCGAGACATGGACGTGAAGGTACGGTACGCACGGGAAACGAGTGTGGTTCGACCCCCTCGGGGCACCCGGCCAGGCACCACGTCTGCTCCCCCGCCCCTCCGTTCCCGCCGGCAGCTGACGGCCGCCGTGCGGGCCGGGCTCACCCGGGGACTCGCGTACCGGGCGGTGTGCCGGGAGTGCGGCGGCACCACACGTCGTCGGTCGCGGCCAGCAGTTCCGCGATCCGTTCGGGCGGCGGCAGCGGGCCGTGGTCGGCGGTCACCGCGAGCGCGGCGCCGGCCGTGAGGTGGCCCAGGCGCAGCGCGCGGGTGAGCGGCTCGCCGCGGTGCAGGCCGGCGAGGAACCCGGCCGCGAAGGCGTCGCCCGCGCCGACCGGTTCCACCACGCGCACCGCGCGGGCGGGCACCGTGTACCCGGTCGCGCCGTCGAAGGCGGTCGCCGCGCGGGCACCGTCCTTGACGACGAGCAGCCGCGGGCCGGGCAGCAGCGCGCGGACGTCGGCGGGCGCGGCGATCCGCGGGCCCCACAGCGCCTGCGCCTCGTCCAGCCCGACCAGCACCAGGTCGGCGCGGTCGGCCAGGTCGCGCAGCACGTCCGGGGCCTGTCCCGGGCGCCACAGCGCGGGCCGGAAGTTGACGTCGAAGCTCACCGGGTGCGGGCCGTCCAGCGCGTGCCGGACCAGGTCGTGGCAGGACGCCGACAGGGCGGGCGTGATCCCGGTCAGGTGCAGCAGCGCCGCGTCCCGCACCGCCGGGTCGGCGAGCAGCCCGGGGCCGAGGGCCGAGGCCGCCGAACCGCGCCGGTAGTAGTGCACGCGGGTGCCGTCCGGGCCCGGGTCCTTGACCATCAGGCCGGTCGGCCGCGCCGGATCGCTGCGGACCCCCCGCACGTCCACCCCGCACGCCGCCACCTGCGCGCGGACCCGGGCGCCGAGCGGGTCGGCGCCCACCGCGGACACCCACCGCGCCGGCACGCCGTGCTCGGCCAGGTACATCGCCGTGTTCGACTCCGCCCCGGCGACCGCCACGCGCACCGTCTCCGCCTCGGCGAGCCCCGCGCCCGGCTCCGGCACGAACGCGGCCATCGTCTCCCCGACACACACGATCGGGCCGCCCCCGTACGGAAAGGGCGCCGCGGGTGCGCCGCCGCTCATGCCGCGACCGCCGCACGGAAGGCGCGGGCGCGCAGCCGCAGGTCGGCAACGGAGCCGCCGTGGGGTGCGTCGCCGAGCAGCGGGGTGCCGATGCCGACGGCGGTGGCGCCGGCCGCGAGGTAGGCGCGGGCCGCTTCCTCGTCCACGCCGCCGACCGGCACGAACGGGGCGGCGGGGAAGGGTCCGCGCAGCGCGCGCAGGTACCCGGGGCCGCCGGCCTGGGCGGCGGGGAAGATCTTGAGCGCCGTGGCGCCCATCGCCTGGGCGGCGATGACGTCGGTCGGCGTCATCACCCCGGCCAGCACCGGCATGCCCAGGTCACGCGCGGTCACCGCGCCCGCCCCGAGCCCCGGCGTGACCACGAAGTCCGCCCCGGCCAGGTGCGCGGCGCGGGCGTCGGCCGCGGTCAGTACGGTGCCCGCGCCCAGCGGCGCGCCCGGCCCGAGCGCGGTACGGGCCTGCGCGATCACGTCCAGGGCGTCTTCCCCGCTGAGCGAGACCTCGACCAGGGTGACGCCCTCCTCCACGAGGGCCAGTACGGAGCGCAGCGCGGCGCGCGGGTCGTCGCCGCGCACGATCGCGACGAGGCGGTGGGTGTGCAACGCGGTGAGCAGGTCCACCTGCGGTGTCCTTTCGGTGGTGGGGTGGGGTGCGATGGCGACGGGTCGGCGGCGGGTCGGCGGCGGGTCGGCGGCGGGTCGGCGGCGGGAGGTGCCGGTACGCCCTGGGCCCGGTCGCGGTGGGCGCCGGAGCCGGGCCCCGCGAAGGGCCCGCGAGGGGCCCGCGCCGGATCGCGCGGGCCGGGTCGTTCAGGCCGCGGTGACGGTGAGCCGCCAGCGCACCTCGCCCGAGGGCGGTACGACCGCCGCGTCGCCCTCCCCCGCCGCGGCGAGGTCGAAGACGCGGCCGAGCATCGGCTCCACCCCGATCGAGCGGTAGGGCGCGCCGGCGGGGAAGCCGCGCAGGTTCCGCCAGACGGCGACGGACACCGGTTGCCCGCCGTCCGCTTCGAGGGTGAACCGCAGCGTGTCCGGGCCGTCGTGCACGGATGCCCGCGCGGCGAGCGCGATCGCGCCGAACGCGGTGCCGTCGTCGGGGCCGAGCCGGTCGAAGGGGATGTCGCGGGTGGCGGGGATGTCGCGGGTGGTGGCGCCACCCGCGGCGGTCGTGGGTCCGGCGCTCTCCGCCGCCCCGGCGGCCGTGCTCCGCGCGTGCGGCCAGGTGAAGGGGGTCCACGCCGTGCCGCCGTCCTCGTAGAGCCGTGCCGGGGTGGCGGCGGGCAGGTCGAGGCGGGCGGCGGGCGAGACCGCGAGCAGCGCGTGGGCCGCCCACAGGAAGCGGTGGCCGGGGGCGGCGGTGAGCCGGTAGTCGGCGACAGCCCGGCCGGGCAGGTGCCGGATGCGCCTGCTCAGCCGGAAGTCGGGGCAGTGCACGGTGTGCGTGCCGTCGCCATAGCCGTCGCCATCGCCATCTGCGTCGCCATCGGCGTCACCGTCGTCGGTCCACCGGCGGGTCCAGGCGTCGCCGTGGTCGGGGGTGCCCCGCACCGTCGGCACGCACTCCTCGACGCCGCCCGCGTCGGCGAACGGGTCGCCGGGCGCGGCGCCGGGGCGGCGCGGCTCGTCGCGGTGCCAGAGCCACTCCCGGTCACCGGCCCGCAGGGAGGTCCAACGGCCGCCGTGCGCGGGGTCGGTGACGACGACGACGTCGGACGGCACGCCGCTGGCCACGCCGCTCACCACTCCGCGAACGAGCCGTCGGCGTGCCGCCACACCGGGTTGCGCCAGGCGTGGCCGGACCGGTCGGCGGCGCGGACCGCGGCCTCGTCGACGTCGATGCCGAGTCCGGGCAGCGTGGTGCGGTGCGCGTGGCCGTCGACGAACCGGAAGGGCTCGGTGTCGACCAGGTAGGACAGCAGGTCGGCCTCCTTGTTGTAGTGGATGCCGAGGCTCTGCTCCTGGATGAGGAAGTTCGGTGTGCAGAAGGCGACTTGGAGGCTGGCGGCGAGCGAGATCGGGCCGAGCGGGCAGTGCGGGGCGAGTTGCGCGCCGAAGGTGTCGGCGAGCGCGGCGATCCGGGTGACCTCGGTGATGCCGCCGGCGTGCGACAGGTCGGGCTGGGCGACGGCGATCCCGGCGCTGAGCACGGGCAGGAACTCGGCCCGCCCGTAAAGGCGTTCGCCGGTGGCGAGCGGCACCGAGGTGCCGGCGGCGAGCGGCCCGAGCAGGTGGCCCAGCTCGGGCAGCAGCGGTTCCTCCACGAACAGCGGGTGCAGCGGGGCGAGTTCGTGCAGCACCCGGCGGGCGCCGGCCGGGGTGAAGCGGCCGTGGAAGTCGACGGCGACATCGCGGTCCGGGCCGAGCACCTCGCGTACGGCGGCCACCCGGGCGACGGCGGCGGCGGTGGCCGCCGCGCTGGGTATCGGGTCGGTACGGCCGGCGCCGTTCATCTTGACCGCGGTGAAGCCCGCCTCGACCTGCGCGGTGACCTGCTCGGTGAGCCGGCTGGGCTCGTCCCCGCCGATCCAGGCGTAGACCCGTACCTTGTCGCGGACGGCGCCGCCGAGCAGGGCGTGCACGGGTGCGCCGTACACCTTGCCGGCGATGTCCCACAGCGCGTGGTCGAGGCCGGCCACCGCGCTGGACAGCACCGGGCCGCCCCGGTAGAAGCCGCCCTTGGTGAGCACCTGCCAGTGGTCCTGGATGCGCAGCGGGTCCTGCCCGATCAGCTGCTCGGCGAGCACGTCCACCGCGGCCCGCACGACTTCCGCGCGGCCCTCCACGACGGGCTCGCCCCAGCCGACCACGCCCTCGTCGGTCTCGATCCGGCAGAACAGCCAGCGCGGCGGTACGAGGAAGGTCTCGACGCGGACGATCTTCACTTCGTGTCCTCCGAAACGGACTGCGGTCCCGACGGCGTGTCCGCCGGGGTTCCCTGGGTGTCCTGCGTTCCCTGCGTTCCCTGCGACCCTTGGGTTCCCCGCGATCCTTGGGTTTCCCGCGGCGGCTTCCGCGCCTGCTGCTCCGCGCCCGAGCCGTGCACCAGGTCCAGGTCGCGGACGGCCTGCTCCAGCAGTGCCCGCATGGCGTGTTCCGCGGCGTCCGGGTCCTGGTCGCGGACGGCGTCCAGGACGGCGCGGTGGCTGGGCACGGGGTCCTCGCCGTGCGGCGAGGAGTGCACGATCTCGTCGCGGTGGGCCAGGCCGGACTCGATCACCATCTCCATGCGTTCGAGCAGTTCGTTGTGGGTGGCGGCGAGCAGGGCGCGGTGGAAGGCGAGGTCGGCCTCGACGGCGTGCGCGGGCCCCTCGCCCGCGTCGCCCATCGCGGTCAGTGCCGCGTCCAGGGCGGCGAGGTCGTCGGCGGTGCGGCGCAGCGCGGCGAGCCGGACCGCGGCGGGTTCGACGATGGCGCGGACCTCGCCGAGATTGCGCAGCAGGCCGGTGTCGGTGCCGGCCGCGGTGCCCTCGGCGAACTGCCAGCGCAGCACGTCGGCGTCGAGCAGGTTCCAGTCGGCGCGGGCCCGTACGAACGTGCCGCGCTTCTGCCGCGCGTCGACCATGCCCTTGGCGGCGAGCACCTTCAGCGCCTCGCGCAGCGCGGTCAGGCTGACGTCCAACTCGCTCTGCAACGCAGGGAGGTCGAGCGTGGAGCCCTCCGGGATCTCGCCGCTGAGCACCCGGCGCGCGAGAGTCTCCACGGTC
This sequence comes from Streptomyces sp. NPDC088194, assembly GCF_040702025.1. Taxonomy (NCBI): domain Bacteria; kingdom Bacillati; phylum Actinomycetota; class Actinomycetes; order Kitasatosporales; family Streptomycetaceae; genus Streptomyces; species Streptomyces sp. NPDC088194. The sequence goes on from NZ_JBFBIV010000081.1 coordinate 23,525, forward strand.
TGGCCGTGCACTCCGCGGCGCGCGTATGGCGTCATGTGTCTCTGCCTTTCTGCAAGGTCGGTTCGGGTCGCACTGCGGTCACGCGGACGCCTTGACGACGCTCCAGCCGCCGTCGACGAGCAGGCTGGAGCCGGTGATGTACGACGCCTCCGCGGCGGCGAGGAACGCGATCGCGGCGGCGACCTCCTCGGGGCGGCCGAACCGGCCGGCGGCGGTCTCGGCGACGCTGCGTTCGCGGTCCGCCGGCGGCACGCGGTCCCAGGCGGCGGTGAGGATCGGCCCGGGCAGGACCGCGTTGACCCGCACCTCGGGCCCGTATTCCACGGCGAGTTGGCCGCACAGCGACAGCAGCGCGCCCTTGCCGGCCGCGTAGGCGGGGTGGCCGGGGATACCCCGGTGGGCGTGCACGGAGGAGGTGAGCACGACCGCGCCGTCCTGCTCGCGCAGGTCGGGCAGGAGAGCGCGGAAGCCCAGGAACCCGCCGGTGAGGTTGACCGCGAGCTGCCGTTCCCAGGACGCGAGGGTCATCTCGTGGGCGGGGGCGACGTCCACGATGTACGCGTTGGAGACGAGCACCCCGACCGGGCCGAAGGCGTGCGCCTGGTCGAGCACCCGCTGCCACGCCTCCGGGGAGGAGACGTCAGCGGCGGTGAACGCGGCTCTTCCGCCCTGCTCGCGGATGCCGGCGGCGACGGCCTCGCCGACCTGCTCGGCGATGTCGGCGAGGACCACTGCGGCCCCCTCGGCGGCGAGCCGGCGCGCGGTGGCGGCGCCGATTCCTGAGGCGGCCCCGGTGACGACGGCCACGCGGCCGGCGAAGCGGGGGGTTGGTGCGTCCATGGGGTGGGTCGTCTCCTCGGGGTGCGGTTCCGGTCGGGCCTGGCGGTCCCGGCCGGCCGGGCGGACCTGACGGGTGGTCCGCCGCGGCCGTAACGGCTTCATTGACGGTGACGCTGACGGTGACCTTGGCGACTTTAGTGACGCCGGGCCGGCGGGGGCGGTCATTGCCGGGCCAGCACGACCAGTTCGGCGTCGTGGTCGGCGCTCCAGCTCAACGGCAGCCCGGAGTGCAGCAGGTGGGTGCCGCTGTAGGTGGTGCCGGTGTCGTGGTCGACGTAGTGGGCGGCGGGGTCGAGGCCGCGCAGCCGGACCCGGGCCGGGCGGCCGGGCACCAGCGGGGCGCCGTCGAGCCGTCCGGTGCTCCAGGCGGCGACGACCACCCGGCCGCCGCCTTCCGCGTCGTACTGCACCGCGCAGGTCGCGTCGTCCGGTCCACCGATCAGCCGGGACCGGCCGTGGTGGATCACGTCCCGCACGTCCTTGTAGCGGGCCACCCAGCCGGCGGCCTCGGCGCGTTGCTCGGCGCTCCAGCCGCGGATGTCGGCGCCGATGCCGAGCACGCCCGCGGCGGCGAGCACGAAGCGGAAGGCGAGCGAGCGCGGCCGGGGGTCGAAGACGCCGGGCGCGTCGGTGACCCACGAGCTCATGGTGTGCGCGGCGTGCGCGTGCAGGTAGCCGTGCTGGACGGCGAGCCGGTCCAGCGGCGCGGTGTTGTCGCTGGGCCACACGACGTCGGTACGGGCCAGCGTGGCATGCTCGATCCGGCCGCCGCCGCCCGCGCAGCCCTCGACGGTGACGTGCGGGTGGCGGGCCCTCAGGTGGTCCAGGACCCGCAGGTAGCCGGCCACGTGGGCGGCGTCGAGGTCGAGCTCGCCGGGCGGGGTGGGGCCGGGGCGGCCGCGTTCGGTGGGCGGCCGGTTCATGTCCCACTTGAGGTAGGTGATGTCGTGGCCGGTGAGCAGCCGGTCGAGGGTGGCGATCACGAAGTCCTGCACGTCCGCGCGGCCGAGGTCGAGGAGGAGTTGCTCGCGGACCAGGGTGACCGGGCGGCCGTCGATCCGGTACACCCACTCGGGGTGCTCGGCGTGGAGCCGGGCGGCGGGGCTGATCGCCTCGGGTTCGACCCACAGGCCGAAGTCCATGCCGAGGGCGCGGACCCGGGCGATGAAGTCGTCCAGGCCAGCCGAGCCGTCGGTGGCGTCGAAGCCGGAACCGGAACCGGAGCCCGGGCCCGAAGCCGTATCAGCGCCGTCGCTCGTGCCCGTACCCGCGGCCGCGGGGAACGCCGCCGGGTCCGGCCACCAGTCCCCAAGACCGCCCTTCTCGTCGTGCCGCCCGGTGAACCAGCCGTCGTCCACCACGAACAGCTCGACGCCCAACTCGGCCGCGATCGACGCGAGTTCGAGTTGCGCGGGCGCCTCGACGTCGAAGCCGGTGGCCTCCCAGGAGTTGTAGAGCACCTTGCGGGTGCGGTGCAGCCGCTCCCCCGCGAGCAGCCGCTCGTACTGGTGCCAGACGGCGGCCAGGCCGTCGAGTCCCTCGGGGCTGAACGCGCAGGCGAGCACGGGGGTGGTCAGGGTGGCACCGGGCGGCAGGGCGACGGCGCCCTCGTGGGGCACCCGCCCGGCCCGCACCCGGACCGCCCCGCCGGGTTCGGCGTCGGCGGTGATGTGCCAGTTGCCGGGCCACTGCAACGCGACCCCGTAGGTGGGGGTGTCCGCGCCGTCAGGGGCGGCGGCGTCCTGGACGGCGAGCCACGGCGCGTAGGCGTGGCCGGGCACCGCCTGGGTGGAGCCGATCGTGAACCGCCCGCGCACCAGGTCGAGTTGGTGCCGGGTGAACTCCTGCGACCACTGGCCGGCGAGGTAGGTGAGCCGGGCACCGCCCTGGACGGGCACGTTGACGGCCGCGGAGTCCAGGTCCTCCAGGTGCAGCACCTCGTCGCCGCCGTTGACGAGGTCGACCGACCGCAGCAGCACGTCGGTGCCGGGCACCGTCTGGTAGCGCAGCGTGGCCCGCAGTCCGGTCCGCTCGTCGGTGAACTCCACGCGCAGCGACCGGTGTTCGTCCTGCTCCGCGCCGGTGCAGGTCCACCAGGTACCGCGTTCGCCGTCCGGGCGGCGCACCGTGAGGTCGGCGCCGGTGAACGGGCGCAGCCCGTACGGGATGTACTCGGCCGGGGCGGCGTCGGCGGGGGTGACGAAGTGGGTGCGGCGGGACCAGTCCAGCGCGGACGGCCCGGTCTCGCTGCCGTGCGGCCCCCACGCGGCCGACTCGGCCCACCGGCCGCCGGCTTCGAGCCGTACGGCGTACACGGTGTGCTCGGTCCGCAGCAGCCACTGGCTGCCGGGGGCCGGCCGGGATGCCGAGGGCTCGGCGGGGGGCGGGGTCACTTGACGGCTCCGAGGTTGAGTCCGGCGACGAAGTGCCGCTGGAAGCGGAGGAAGACGATCACGGTGGGGGCCGCGGCGATCACCGATCCGGCCGCGATGACGTTCCACTGCGAGACGTACTGCCCCTGAAGTCCCAGCAGGGACGCGGTGATCGGCATCTTGCTGCCGGTGCGCAGCACCGTGATCGCCCACAGCAGGTCGTTGAAGATCCAGGTGAACGACAGCGCGGTCAGCGCGGCCAGCGCGGGCCGGGCCAGCGGCAGGATGATCCGGGTGTAGATCTGCCAGGGCCCGGCGCCGTCGATGACGGCGGCCTGCTGGATCTCGGCCGGGATGGACCGCATGAATCCGTGCAGCACGAACACGTAGAAGCCGACGCCGAAGCCGACCTGCACGCCGATCAGGGCGTACAGCGAGTCGTACAGGCCGAGTTTCTCGCTGAGTTTGGAGACCGGGATGAGCAGGATCTGCGGGGGCAGCAGGTTGCCGCTGAGCATGAGCAGCAGCAGCGCGCGGCGGAAGGGGACGTCGTAGCGGCTGAGCGCGAAGGCGGCCATGGAGGCGAGCAGCAGCGAGACCAGCACCGTGGGGATGGTGACCAGCAGGCTGTTGATCAGGGCCTGTTGCTGGCCGCCGTCGGTCCACGCCGAGCGGAAGCCGCCGAGGGTGAAGGAGTGCGGCATGCTGCCCAGGCCGTGGGAGGCGATGTCGTCGAAGGACCGGGTGGCGGTGATCAGGACGACGACGATCGGTATCAGCCACAGCACGGACAGCAGGGAGGCGCTGCCGTGGAAGGCGACGGTGCCCCACATCCTGCGGCGGCGGGCGTGCCGGGAGTCGGCCGGCACGGCGGCCCGGGTGGACGCGGCCGGCGCGGGAGCGGGCGCGGTGGACTGTGCCATCAGTCGGCCTCCTTGAACGCCCGGACCAGGTAGGTCGCGATGACCCCGAAGGCCAGCAGGAAGATCACCACGGCCAGCGCGGAGCCGTAGCCGAGCCGCAGGGACTGGAACGCGGTGGAGTACATGTAGGTGCTGAGCAGTTCGGAGGAGTGGTACGGGCCGCCGCGGGTCAGTGCCCACACCACGTCGAAGGAGCGCAGCGAGTCGATGATGATCACCGACAGCACGACCGCGTTGACGCTGCTGAGCTGAGGCAGCGTGATGTGCCGGAACTGCTGCCAGCGGGTCGCGCCGTCCATCTTCGCGGCCTCGTACAGGGCCGGGTCGATGCCCTTGAGTCCGGCGAGGTAGAGCACCATGACGTAGCCGATCTGGCGCCACAGGGCGGGCACGATCACCGCGTACAGGGCGGTGTCCTGGTCGGCGAGCCAGGGGTGGGTGAGGGAGCCCAGGCCCAGGCCCGACATCGTCTTGTCGACCAGGCCGTCCGGCTGGTACATCGCCTGCCACACCAGTGCGGTGGCGGTGAGCGAGAAGACCACCGGCAGGAAGAGCGCGGCGCGGTAGAACCCGACCCCGCGGCGCTCCTGCTGGAGCAGCAGCGCCGCGCCGAGGCCGAGGATCGCCGACAGCCCGCCGAACAGCGCCAGCCACAGCACGGTGTCCAGCAGCGCGGTGTGGAAGACGGTGTCGTGCACCATCTCCCGGTAGTTGCCCAGGCCGATGAACTGCGGCGGGGAGACGCCGTCCCACTTGGTGAGCGAGAGCCAGAAGCCCTGCAGGGCCGGCCAGAACACCCAGAAGCCCTCGGCGAGCAGCGGGACCAGCACGAACGCGAGCACCACGGGCGGCACCCGGGTGGAGCCGCGGCGCCGGCCGCCGCGCAGGCCCTTGCGGAAGCGTGCGCCCGCCTCGACACCCCCGTTCCCGCCCCGGGCCGGGGTCAGTACCGCCATGTCACTGGCTCCAGATCTTCTGTGCGTCGCGCTGCCAGCCGGTGAGGATCGAGTTGATCTGCTTGGGCTTGGCGAGGAACTTCGTCAGCGCGGTGTCCGCGGTGGGCTGGAGCGCGTCGCTGGAGTCGCGGTTGAAGAACTGCGTGACGTCCGCGGCGCTCTCGATCATCGCCCGCCCCTTCTTCACCAGCGCGGTGCCGGAGTCCTTGGCGGTGGGGTTGGTCGGGATGGAGGTGCCGGACGAGCCCTTGAGGTAGATCTCCTGCGCCTCGGCAGTGGCCAGATAGCGCATCAGCTCCTTGACCTCGGCCTGGTGGTGGGTGTGCGCGCTGGCGAAGTAGCCGTCGGTGGGGCCCTCTTCGACCAGCGGCATCTTCGGGTCGATGATCGGGAACCGGAAGAAGTCGATGTCGTCGAGCTGGTCCTTGGGGGCCGCGTCGGCGAAGAACGTGCCGATCAGCATCATGCCGGTGCGGTTGTTGAGCATCGCGGTGGTGGCGTCCTGGAAGGACAGCGCGGTGCCGTTGGGGTCGAAGTAGGGCAGCGCCTGGGACCACGTGTCGAAGACCTTGTGGATCTGCGGGTCGTCGAACCGGTGCTTTCCGGCGAGGAGTTCACGGTGGTAGGCGGCGCCGTTGATCCGGATGTTCAGGTAGTCGAACCACGCGGAGGCGACCCAGGCGGTGTCGGCGCCGGCGCCCAGCCCGATCGGGGCGACGCCCTTGGACTTCAACGTGTCGCACAGCGCCAGGAACTCGTCCCAGGTCTTCGGCTCGGTCACGCCCCACTTGCGGAAGTTGGACTTCTTGTAGAACACGCCCCACCAGTAGTAACTGGCCGGCACGAAGACCTTCTTGCCCTGCGAGTCGGTGCACAGCTTCTTCAGCGCGTCGGAGTAGCCGGACAGTTCGGACCCGGTCCAGATGTCGTCCACATCCAGCAGCAGGCCCTTCTCGGCGTACGCGTTCGCGACCGACCCGGGGTACCAGGTGAGCAGGTCCGGCGGGTTGCCGGAGGTGAGGTAGGTGGGGAGCTGGGTACGGAAGGTCTCCGAGGCGACGGTGTTCAGGCTCGCCTTGGCGCCGCCGCGCTTGTTGAACGCCGCCACCAGGTCCTGCATCGCGGACTTGGCCTGCGGCGAGGAGAGGTTGGACTGGAAGCTGACGGTGCCGCCCTTGGCCTGGCTGCTGCTGCCACCGGAGGACCCGGAGGTGACGCAGCCGCTCAGCAGCGATGCGGCACCGAGCGCGCCGGCTCCGGCGAGGAAGCTGCGACGGGTGGTTGGTGAGGTGTTCATGGGACTCCTTTTGCGCCCACGCCGGACGGAGCCCCGCCCCCTGGCGGCGGAGCTCCCGTTCGGCTCGTACAGACTGTCGGGACGCCGCGACGGCGTCAAGATTAATTCGTAATTTATTGAGTAAGAGTGCTGAGCGAACTCTGCCACACCGCGCCGCCGACCCCGCGGAAGGCCGCGAGCACGCCGCCGTCCGGGCCCGCGACGGCGCCCGGCGCCCCGTCGAAGCTGCCGCTCGCGAAGGCCGGCTGCGCGAACCAGCCGCCCCAGCTGCCGCCTTGGGCGTCGTACGTCCGCTGCCACAGCGTGTAGTCCGAGGCGCGGGCGAGGAGCTGGACGCTGCCGCCGGTGGCGACCAGGGTGGGGCTGCCGCTGACCGTGCCGCCCAGCGACGACCACGCCGACCAGCTGCCCGACGCCTCCCGCACCCGGGTCCATACCGCGTCGTCGGCCGTGCGCACCGCCACGTGGAGACGGCCCGCCGAGTCGGTCACCGCGGACGGGCGGCCGGTGAGCGCGAGGCCGCTCGGGGCGCCGATCGAGGTCCAACCGGCCGCCGTACCGCGGCTGGTGACCGTGCCGTCGGTGCCGGTGGCGAAGAGCGTCCAGTCACCGGGGCCGCGATACGCCACGGTCGGCGCGTCGGCGAGGCCGCCGCCGAGGTCCTGCCAACTCCCCCACCGGCCATGGTCGTACGTCCGCAGGTACGCGCGGCCGTCGGTGCCGCGCACGAACACGTCGATCCGGCCGCCCGCCGAGCCGTACGCCGCGGGCTGGCCGGTGAAGCGACCGCCGGTCGGCCCGCCGAGTCCGGTGGCCCGCCCGGACCAGCGGCCGTCCCGCCCGGTCCGCATCTCCAGCGCGCCGTCCCGCCCGCGGGTGAACGCGGTGAGCGTGGAGCCGTCCCGCACCAGTGCCGGGTCGGCGCTCGACGCCGCGCCGCCGAGCCGCACGCCCGGCGCGGTGTCGGTGCCCGACAGCCCGAGGAAGGCGGTGCCGTGCGCGGGCACGCTGACGGTGTACGCGCCTTGGTGCGTGCCGCGGTCGGCCCGGGCCCGCAGGTCGCGGACGGCGACCTTCCCGGTCAGCCCGGCGCCGGCGAAGTCCACGGTGCGCCGCACGGGCTGGTCGGAGCGGTTGAGCAGCACCACCGCCCGGCGCCCCGACCCCTGGAGCACCTTGCTGTAGGTGTCGCCGGTGGCGTCACCGGCGATCCGCACGCCCTGGATGCCCAGCGGGTCCTGGTCCACCGCCAGGATCTCCGGGTTCTCCAGCGTGGCGAGCATCGACCGGGTCAGCGTGCGCGGGTCGGAGCCGATCACCAGCGGCGAGGCCATCTCGGCCCACATCACCAGCTGCGTGGTGGACTCCTCCTGGTCCATCTCGTACGACCCGTCCGCCAGCGGCCGCATCGGGATCAGGTAGTCCGGGTCGTTCCAGTGGCCGGGGCCCTGCGCCTCGGGGTGCGCGGCGTTGGCGTCCATGTTGCGCAGCACGTTCGGGAACTCGCCCGCAGTCGGCGTGCCCCACGCGATGTCGGTGCCGGTGCGCCAGGAGTCCGCGGTGGTCGGGCCGTAGACGTAGGTGTTGTGCGCGTCCTGGTCGGGGTCGTGGGGCACGCCCCAGTCGTCGGTGAGCGGGTTGCACAGGTTGAGCAGCATCGCGCGGCCCGACTTCGCCACGGCGTCGCTGAACTGCCGGAACGCCGGGCCGGGCGTCAGCTTCTCGCCGATCCCGCAGAGGAAGTCGACCTTGATCGCGTCGATCTTCCAGCTCGCGAAGAGGTCGGCGTCCTGCTGGTAGTGGCCCCGGCTGCCCAGCCCGCAGCTCGCCGGGTCGTAGTCGCCGGCATCGGTGTAGATGCCGGCCTTCAGGCCGCGCGCGTGCAGGTAGTTCACCAGCGACGGGATGCCGTCGGGGAAGCGCTCGGGATTGGCCGTCAGGTTCCCTTGCGCGTCGCGGGGGTTGTCGGCCTGCCAGCCGCCGTCCAGCCACACGATGTCGTAGCCGCTGCGGCGCAGCCCGCTGCTGACCAGGTAGTCGGCCACGCTCTTGACCTGTGCCTCGGTCGGGGCGCCCAGGCCGTAGTAGGTGTTCCAGCCCATGTACGGCGTCGGCGCGAGGCCGCTGCCGTATCCGCCGGTGGGGGCGGCGCCCGCGGCCGCGCCGGGGGCGGAGCCGGCCTTCAGGCCGGCGGGGGTCGCGTGCGTGGCGCCGTTCGGCGTCGGGCCGCCACTGCGGGCCTGCGCGACGCCGGGCAGCGCCACCGCCAGCAGCGTGGCGGCGCCCGCGGCCAGCGCCGCCCGCCGCACGCGTGTGAGCCCTGCGTGATGCGAAGTCACTTGATTCTCCGAGGAGTCGGGGATACGCGAAAGTCGCGGGACCGCGTCACCCGAGCACTCGGGGACGCCCCGCCACGCGAAGACTGTGCGGGGGGCGCCGGAGCGTGTCAACGTTTATTACTAATAAACTAAAACTCTGGCCAGGGGGAGCCGCCGGCTCGGTGCCGAGGGCCGTCCACGGTGGGGAGCAGACCGGCGCGCGCCGTCGCGCGGCGCGGGGAGAAGGCCGTCGGCCCGGGCGGCGAGAAGGCCCTCGGCCCGACCGCCGTACAAGCAGGGCCCGCGCGGCCCGCCGACAGGTCGCCGCCCGGGTCCCGGTGCGCGAGGGCGCTACGCGGCAGGGGCGCGCAGGCCGGCCAGCATCACCTCGTGCGCGGTCTCTCGCTGCGCGGGGGTCGAGGCCGAGTCGGCCATCCGCATCAGCGCCACCACGTCCTCGGTGGCGACGTCCTGGCGCAGCCGACCGCCGCGCCGGGCCCGGTCGACGACCGGGGTGACCAGGGAGGCCGTGATCGCCCGCCCGCGTTCGGCCGCTTGCGGGCTCGTCTTGCACAGGGCGTCGAACAACCGCAGCCCCTCGTCGTCGAGCACGCATCCGCGGGCGAACACCGTGCGGAAGGCGTCCCAGTCGTCGGCGAGGGCGGCCGCCTCCTCCGCGACCTGGCTCGCGCCGCCCGCCAGGTCCTCCAGCAACTGGAGCACGAGGTCGTCCTTGGTCGGGAAGTGCCGGTAGAAGGTGGTCGCCCCCACGCCCGCGGCCCGGGCCAGCGCCTCGATGCTCAGCTCGACCCCCTGCTCGGCGAAGGCCAGCCGGGCGGCGTCGAGCAGGCGCCGCCGGTTGCGGACCTGGTCCTTGCGCGGTGCGCGCGGTGGCGTGGCGGTCAAACCGGACTCCTGGTCGTGGCACCCACCGAAGCAGGGGTGGTTCGCCCATCTCGGCAGCGGGGGTGGATTCGGCAGAGATTCGGTAGCGATACTACCGCTTCTTGTGGCGGCAGCGCTCGCCGGACAGGCCCCACCTCGCCCCGCCCCACCCACCTCGGCTCGATCCGGTTGCACCACTACCGTTTCAAGCGTTACGGTAATCCGGTAGTGATACTTCCGTTTCTCAGAGAGGTGTGTTCATGCGCGCGCTCATCCCGACCGGCAACCCGGAGACTCTCACCGCGCTGGGAGAGGTCGATCTCCCGTCACCGCGGAGCGGCGAAGCGCTGATCCAGGTGACCGACATCGCGCTCAACCGGGCCGACTTCCTGTATCTGAGCGACCCTTCGAGCACGTTCCGCCCCGGTATCGACGCGGCGGGAGTCGTCGCGAAGGCAGCGGCCGACGGCAGCGGGCCGGCGGAGGGCACGCGGGTGGTCCTGCACCTGCCCTCGGGGGGCGCCGGCGCCGAGTACGTCGCCGCCTCGGCCGACCGCCTCGCGACCATCCCCGGCGACGTGGACTCCGCCACCGCCGCCGCACTCCCCTTGGGCGGCCTGGTCGCCCAGCGGCTCCTCGCGCTGGCCGGCCCGCTCCGGGGGCGCAGTCTCCTGGCCACCGGCGTGGGGGGCGGGGTCGGCCAGGTCCTCATCCAGCTCGCCGTCGCGGAGGGCGCCGAGATCACCGCTGTCGCCGCGCAGGGCCAGCCGACCGCGCACATGGCGGCGCTGGGCGCCAAGGTCGCCCTCGACATCGACGCCGTCGAGAGCGGTGCGTTCGACGTCGTGCTGGAGTCCGTGGGCGGCGAGCTGGGCTCGAAGACCGCCCACAAGCTGCGCCCCGGCGGTCAGTTCCTCTGGTTCGGGCAGGCCAGCGGCGACCCCATCACGCTGGACTTCTTCCGCCAGCTCCAGGACGGCTCGGCCCTGACCCTGCGCCACTTCGTCTACAGCGACGGCGACGGCAGCCGTGACGCCGCGGACATGGCCGCGCTGCTGGACCTGGCGTCGCAGGGGAGGCTCCAGGTCGAGATCGGGCACCGCGGTGACTGGGCCGGCGCCGGCCCGCTGCTGAAGCGGATGTCCGCGGGCCGGCTGCGGGGCAAGGCGGTGCTGAGCATCGGCTGACCGTCTCCCGGCCCGGCCGACCGTCCCTCCTCCCCCGCCGGCCGTCACCGCCGGTCTCCCCCGCCGGCCCGGGGCGGATCGGTCAGCCGGGCTGGCTGCTGTCCTTCAACGCGCCCCAGCCGTGCCAGCGTTCGACCTCGATCCAGGCGCTCACCCGGGCGCGGTCGCGGCGCGCGTACGGCTTGCCGGTGTACTGCCGGGAGAGCCGGTCGATGTCGGCGAGCCCCTCGTCCGGGACGATTTCGCCGATCCGGCCGACCAGGCTGATGTGCGTGTACCAGCCGTCCTTGTCCAGCACGGTGAGCGTCACCCGGGGGTCGTTGCGCAGGTGCTCCACCCGCTTGCGCCCCTCGTCCATGTTGACCAGGACCCGGCCGTCCTCCCACAGGTACCAGGTGGCGGTGGAGACCGGCTGGCCGTCCGGGCGCAGCGTGGTGATCACGGCCGGGTTCGCCTTGCCCAGCATGGCGACGGCGTCCTCGGGCAGCGGCGGCTTGGACATGAGGGTCCTCCTCGGTGGTGCGGTGGTCGCGTTCCGGATCACCGTCATTCTGCATCGCCCGCGTCGCGCCGAACCCACCGAACCCGCCGAACGCGCTGAACCCACTGAACCCGCCGGTGCGCAGCAGGCACAAGGCCCCCCGAACCGGGGGCGGCCCGGGGGCGAACCGGGGGCGGGCGCCGGACCGGGAGGTTCCCCGCGGCGCCCCGAGATCCCACGTCGGCGGGGATCTTCCACGCTCGTGCCGCGAATTTTCTTTTCCTGCGCGGAACCTTGCGGGCTATGGGGCGAATCTGTACGGTCGGGGCGCCGATTTCCCCTGGTACTGAAGGAGCTTCAGATGCGGGCGATCCCCAGACCTCCGCGTGGTACCCGCCACGCAGGGCGCACCTTGGCGGCGACTGCCCTCGCGGCGATCGGCGCGCTGTGCCTGTCGGCCGTGCCGGCAGCCGCCGCTTCCCCCTCCGCTTCGCACACCGCACGTGGTTCCGCTTCCCAGGCCGCGAGCCGGGCCCCAGCCTCGTCCTCGTCCTCGGCCTCGTCCTCGGCTTCTGCTTCTCCTTCGGCTTCGTCCTCGGCGCGCAAGGCGGCCCGGCAGGCGCCGGCCGCCACCGCCGGGGTGGGCGCCACCACCTCGTTCACGACCTACGAGGCCGAGGCCGGCACCACCGGCGGCGGCGCCACCGTCACCTCGCTGACGTCGGCGCCGACCACGCAGTACTCCAGCGCCGCCCTCGAAGCGTCCGGCCACGCCTACGTGCACCTCGGCGGCACCGGCAACTCCGTGCGGTGGACGAACAGCACCGGATCGCCCATCAGCTTCCTCAACGTGCGTGCCAGCATCCCCGATTCGGCGTCCGGCGGCGGCCAGACCGCGACGCTCGACCTGTACGTCAACGGGGTGTTCCGGCAGGCGCTCAACCTCAACTCCAAGCAGAGCTGGGTGTACGAAGGCAACAACAACTACAACACCAGCGACAACCAGAACCCGGCCGACGGCGACCCCCGGGTCTTCTGGGACGAGTCGCACACCTTCGTCACCGGCGCGCCGATCCCGGCCGGCGCCACCTTCTCGCTCCAGAAGGACGCCGCCAACAGCGCGTCCTCCTACGACGTGGACTCCGTCGACGTGGAGAACCCGCCGGCGCCGCTCGCCCAGCCGGCGAACTCGATCTCGATCACCAGCTGCGGCGCGGTCTCCGACGACACCCCGACCAACGGCGCGGCCGACGGCCAGGCGGTGGACAGCCGGGCCGCGATCCAGAGCTGCATCAACCAGGCCCAGGCACAGGGCAAGATCCTCTGGATTCCGCAGGGCACCTTCTACGTCAAGGGCACCACCGGCCTGACCGCGCAGGGGATCACCATCGCGGGCGCGGGGCTGTGGTACAGCACCGTCTACCGCGACGTGCCCGTGCCCAACAGCACTCCGCTGGCAGCGCTGTTCGACGTGACCTCCTGCACCGTGCAGAACTTCCACATCGACGCCAACGCGGTCAGCCGCGGCACCGTCGGCGGCGACGGCGGCGCGATGGACACCACCGGCACCAACTGGGTCGCCGACGGCATCTGGACCCAGCACACCATGTCCGGCTTCTGGGCCTCGGGCACCGGCGGCACCGTCCGCAACAGCCGGCTCACCTCGGTCTGGGCGGACGGCATCAACGTCAACAACGTCTCGCTCAACGCCGACACCGGCAACAACCTGACCGTCACCAACAACTTCGTCCGCGGCACCGGGGACGACGCCATCGCCATCAACTCGGTGCACTACAACACCAACAGCGACGGCTCCCAGACGTTCTACAACCCGATGACGAACATCACCGTCAGCAACAACACCTCGATCGCGCCCTGGGGCGGCAAGGGCATCGGGATCTACGGCGGCAGCGGCCACCACGTCACCGACAACTACATCAGCGACACCGCCCGCTACATCGGCCTGGGCGCCGGGCGGTTCGGCGTCAACGGCAGCGACCTGCTGTCCGCGACCATCTCCGGGAACACCGTCGTCCGCTCCGGCGGCAACGCCTACAGCCAGGGCCAGCCCGCCTTCCACATCGGCAACGGCGGCGACGGGCAGAACACCGGCGTCGTCGACTCGGTGACCGCCACCGGCAACACCGTCACGGACTCGCTCTACGACGGGATCGACTTCTCCACCTCGACCAACTCCCTTCTACAGGACAACACCGTCACCGACCCGGGCCGCAACGGCGTGGTGATCGCGCCGCCGTTCTACCCCGCGCCCACCGGCTCGGCGACCATCACCGGCAACACCGTCAGCGGCCTGCACACCGGGGCCACCGCGTACATCAACAACTCCAGCGGATTCACCGCCACCTTGAGCGGCAACAACTGGGAACCCTCCGCGCCCGAGGGCCCGTTCGGCGGCACCGCGGCAGCCGTCCCGGGCACGGTCCAGGCGGAGAACTACGACACCGGCGGCGAGGGAGTGGCGTACCACGTCACCAGCGTCAACGGCAACGCCGACAACTACCGTGCGGACGGGGTGAATCTGGAGACCACCTCGGACACCGGCGGCGGCTACGACCTCGGCTGGAGCGACAGCGGGCAGTGGTTCCGCTACACCGTGGACGTCGCCACGGCCGGGACGTACACCGTCGGCCTGCGGGTGGCCGATCCGGCGGCGGTGCCGGGAGCGCTGCACCTGTCCGACGCGGCGGGCGCGAACCTCAGCGGCGCCGTCGACCTGCCCGGCACCGGGGACTGGCAGGACTGGGCCACCGTGAACACCGAGGTCACGCTGCCCGCGGGCCGTCAGGTGCTCACCTTGAACCAGGACAGCGGCGGCTGGAACGTCAACTCCCTGACCTTCACCGCGGACAGCTCCGCCGCCGTCGACCTCGCCGCGAACCGTCCGACGAGCGAGTCGAGCCACACCGACGTCTACCCCTCGTCGAACGCGACCGACGGCTCCCGGAGCACGTACTGGGAGAGCGCCGACAACGCGCTTCCGCAGTGGCTCCAGACCGACCTCGGCGCGGCGCACAGCGCGTCGCGGATCGTGCTGCAACTGCCCGCCGGTTGGGGCGCGCGGACCGAGACACTGTCCGTGCTGGGCAGCACCGACGGCACGACCTTCGGCACCGTGAAGTCCTCGGCCGCCTACACCTTCGATCCGGCGACCGGCAACACCGTCACGATCACCTTCCCGGCCACCACCCAGCGCTACTTCCGGCTGAACATCACCGCCAACACCGGCTGGCCCGCGGGGCAGATCGCGGAGTTCCAGGTTCCGGCCGTCCCGACGCGCCGTGCCACAAGGGACCGAGGGGCGCGGCCACCGCCCGTGACCATCAAGGTCCGGGGTTGGTGGCGGGGCGTGCGAAGTCGAC
>NZ_JBFBIV010000082.1:0-37134 GCF_040702025.1 Streptomyces sp. NPDC088194
GCCAGGTCCAGTGCAGCACCCCGTCGTGGCGGAAGCGGATCTGGAGGGTGTCCGCGCAGGCCCAGCCGGCGTACTCGTGGTCCTCCCAGCGGGCGCGGCGGCCGTACTCCAAGCCGTTGTCCAGGACCCCAGCGAGTCGTAGCCAGCGTGTTCCACACCGACCGGCGCGACCGATCCGGCTGATCTCCTGAAGGGGCCTCCGAGCGGTCTTCGCTCAGTCGCACTTCTCAGTGCAGTTATCTGATTACAGATCTTGAGCGGAGGCCGGGGCGGGGTGGCTCGGAGGGAGCCGGCGGTCGCGTGCGGGCCCCGGGAGTACGGCCGACGCCGAGAACCCCGGGCACTCCGGAAGCACCCCCGGTACCGACGGCCCGGCGAGCAGTGGGAGTCCGGCGTGGCAGTACCAGGCGCCCGACGGGACCGCCCTCCCGCCCCGTCACCCCGCCTCCCGCTTGATCACTTTAGGTGTGAGTGGCAACAAGCTGTGCGCTGACTTGTATTGCGACTGGGCCGACGCTTCCTGCGTCGGGTGCGAAGGTGTAGATGTAGGTGCGGTGCCCGTCTCCGGGAGAACGACCGGAGCGATCAGGACTTGCCAGTCGGGATTGATGGCCGTGACTCCTGTGGCAACGGTCTTTCCGCTGGGGCTGACCAACTTGCCGGTCGCGTAGGCGACAGGGACCTTGCCGGTGATCGCTATGGTCTGGCCGGCGGTGCCGCTGAAGCTGAACTGTGCTTGCCTGCCTGGTGCATCGAGGGGGGATCATCACTCCTTCGTACACTGCGTGGCATGGGTGGGTTACCGGTGTGGAAGCGGCGTCGTCGGCGTGTTTTCGACCTGCCTTGGGTGGGACGGCTGTTCCGGGGGGTGTTCCCCATCGGTAGCCTGCGGGCTGCTATCCAGCCGGTGCTGTCGGCGGTCGTTGACGCGCTCGGGGCGCGGGACGGCTACGTGCTCGAGGATCGGCTGACCAACGGCGGTCTGGACGGTCCTTGGGTGCAGCGATGCTCGGTGTTGCGCAGCGGCTCACCTGAGGAGGTCGCCGGGGAGTTCCGGCGGCGAGCGGCCGCGCTGGGTTATACACCTGAGCCCCCGGAGCGTCGTCTCATCGACAGCGCTCGGGGAGACAGCGGCTGGCGCCGGTTCGAGGTCTGCCATTCCCTGCCCAGCCTCGAATACCGGATAGCTGGAAGTGGGGACGAGGTCGACGGTGTGACAGTGCCGAGTTCGGCCTCGGTCCTCCAGGTACACCTCAGCCCCCGCTTCACGGTGGTCGAGAACGGTCGCAGCATCGGTCATCCCAACAGCGGCACCCTGCGTCGGATGGCCGAACACCACTTGAAGGTCACGCCGGTGCCGACGTGGAAGCGCTACTGGGGAGGGTGGTGGCAGGACCGCGCAGTGGCCGTCGCACTCGTGTGGCGCGGTCACTTGTTGGGCGCCTACCGCGGGAAAGTCGTGGAGGTCCGCCGGATCGGCGGAGAAGCGGCCGTGGGGCCCTGCGAGTTGTCCGTTCTGACGATTCGCCGCGGCAGCTCCGAAGATGCCTTGAGGCGTCTTGCCACCCGCGCCACCCGACATGGTTATCGTCTCGCCAGCGTTGGAGGAATCGCCAGCAAGGGGCGGACCGCCCACCTGGTGGTCTTCCAGGCCGGCGAGGTCATCGATCGGCACGGTTCGCGAGTACCGCCCGGTCGCACCGGTATCGCCGTTGCCCTGACTCACCGCGGAACCCGCACCGGCACCCGTCCGGACACCGAATTCTGAGCTCCTCCCGCGGCCCGAGGCCAAGGAACGGATTCGGCCGCCTTCCCGCGAGCCGCCTCCGGCCCCGCAGCAACAGCCATCACTCTCCACCGCGGGGCCCGAGACACATGGAGGGCTAGCGGCTCATCGAACTCGCCTCGGCGACTGCGCAGACGTCGCACCCGGCAACGTAAACTCCCTCGCCGAGCCCATGACCGGCTCCACGGAAGCAATCCGGTTCAGCATCACGCCCTGGACACCGCTGGTGAAGCTGCATGCCGCCCTGCACCGCGCGGGACAACGCACCGGCGTTCCAGGAGGAAAACCCAGCAGCCTCTTCCGCCCGCACCTCGGGATTCTCTACAACAACCGGGACCGGCACGCCGCACCCGTGATCGACGCCGTGGCCCTTCTGAGGAACCGTCCCGCCGTCACGCTCCCGGTCAGGGAAGTCGACCTGGTCGAACTACGCCGCGACGGACGCACGTACCGGTGGCGCGTCCTGCACAGCGCGCCCCTGCCGACCCTGTCGCCCACCCGCCGGCAGTAGCGGGAGCACGGCTCCTTCCAGTCCGGCTCGGCCACGGCCAACTCTGCCGCCGGCGCGAGGCAGCTGGCCGTGGTCAAGAGCTGCGTACGGTGTGGGAGCGGCGGGTCGCAGGAGGCCTGCGACCCGCCACCCGCTACGGCTGGACGATGTCGAAGTCGGCGGCACCGGAGCGGACGAGGTCGAGGAAGGACGACCAGGCGCTCGGCGTCACGAGCAGTGCCGGCCCCTGCTTGTCCTTGGAGTCACGGATGCCGACGTTCTGCGTAAGGGCGGCGATCTCCACGCACGAGTTGCCCTCGGCTCCGCTGTAGGAGGACTTGTACCAGGAGGTCTCGGGAGCTATGTCGGTGGACTTCAGTGGAGTGTTGATGGTCCTGTCCTTCGCTGTAGTGCTTCCAGGAACTGCGGCGTCTCGTGGGGTGCGAGCGCCGAGGCCCGCAGTGCTTCGAACCTGCGGGAGAACCGTCCCACGTCGGGCTTCTTGTCGGTCACCCAGGCTTGGCCGTTGACATGGTCGGCCTGGACCATGCGCCCCAACGGCTCTTCGAGGTCGAGCAGGGCGAAGTTCTGGCTCGCGCGGTATCCCGCTGAGGAGGAAGGCAACACCTGAACAGTGACGTGGTCGAGGCTGCTGAGTCGCGCGATCTCCTCGTACTGCCGTGTCATCACCTCTGGGCCGCCGATGGTGGCCCGGAGTGCGTCCTCGGCCATGATGACCCACAGGGGCCTGGGTTCGTCTTCGGTGATGACCCGTTTCCGGAGCATCCTCAGTTCGACGTTGGAGTCGATGAACTCGGTGGTGATCTCGTCCGTCGCCTTGGCGCTCTGGAGCAGGGCGCGGGCGTACTCCTCCGTCTGAAGCGGGCCGAAGACCAAGTTGGGCTGCCACGCGCTGATGGCGAGCGCGTCGGTCTCCATGCCGACGTAGTCGCGCATGCCCTTTTGGAAGTGGGGGTTGTAGGGGACCCACCACCCTGCTTGCAGTGACTCGCGATGGATCGTCAGCAGGCTGTCGATCGTCTCGTCGTCCTGGTGGTAGTACTCCAGCAGGGAGGTGAGGTCTTTCGGGTTCGGCAGGCTGGTCCGACCGCTCTCGACGCGCCACAGCTTCTCCTTCGAGAACCCGAGCGCGGAAGCGACCTCGGCCGTACTGAGGCCGCGGTCCTCCCTCATCTTCTCCAGCACCTTGCCGAGGTGTACTCGGCGACTCGTGGGTCCTTTCGGCGCTGCCACGTTACGTCGTCCCTCCTCCGAGCCGGGCGCTGCGGCGCCCGAGTCCAGTCTGGTCGCCGTCGAGTCCGGTCTCACCGTACCCGGGCGGCGGGTGGTCCACCTCGAGCTCTCCTTGGATTTCGAGAGCCCGTGCAACTGCATATACCAATGTCCGTCTGAATTGCACGAGCAGTTGCACGTCAACTCTGCCATGCATCAACCTGGTTGAGCCGAAGGGTTCCGAAGTACGGCGTCGCCGACGCTGAACGGATGACCTGACGGCTCCCCACCTGTCCACGCTGCGAAGGGCACAGCCATGGCCGGCGCCGCTCAGAGCTACGAAGTTTGCCTCGGCTCTTTCCGAGTCGCTGCGGGAAGCGTCGCGAGTACATCGGATGCACCCGTGATGGCTCTTGAGCGAGCCGCGCCTCGCAGCGGATCGGTCACCACGGAGACCGACGCACTCCAGCCGAGTGCGATGCGCCGCCTCGCCTGCGCCGCGTTGGACTGGTGGGGGCTGGAAGCGCTCAGCGACGACATCGTCCTCGTGATCAGCGAGTTGGTGACGAATGCACTGCAACACGGCGGTGGTTGCACCGGCCTCTGCCTCACTCACAATGCCGGCGGTTCGGTCCGCGTCGAAGTGAGCCAGCGCACGCGGTGCCGCCCGCGTGTGCGGCGGGGTGATGCCGAAGACGAGCGCGGGCGAGGATTGCTGATCGTCTCGACGCTCGCCGATGCTTGGGGCGTGGGCGAGGCCGGCGAGTCGGTGTGGTGCATGCTCTCCGCGCCGGCCGGTGAAGCGTCATGACACGTCTGCACGACAGGCTGAACCGGTCACAGGGGACGCTAGGCGGCTATCTCGCTGCGCAGTTCGTCAAGGGCCTGCCGTGCCGCGGCGTATACGTCGGGCAGTTGGCGCTCGGCCGTTCTCATGACGCGCTGGAGTTGGTGTGGCAGTCGCTGCGTGATGGCTTCATGGGTGGCCCCAACCAGTGCCTCGAAGGCGCCCTGGCGATCGGCTGCACTCAGGCGAACTTGTGCGGTGGTGATCATTGCGATCACGTGCCATTGCGGCGCCACCGTCGTGGTCGGCCTCGGAGCATCGCCCGCCAGTCCTATGGCCGCGCCGGTTCGGCCGGTCGCCACCAGGCCCCGCAACCGCACCTCGTGCAGCGAGTACGGATTGAAGAGGCTGGTGTGCGTCACCTGCCCCAGTGCGGAGTCGGCCTCCCGGATCACGCGGTCGAACAGCTCGGAGTCGCCCAACGCGCCTGCGGCACGGGCCAGCAGGGGAAGCACGGCAGTCCGTGCATCACGGTCGGGTGCCAACGCGGCTGCTTGGAGGAGGCGTTCGACCGCGGCTCCGCGAAGCCCCGCCTTGCGCAGTTCGTTGCCGTGCATGCGCAGCGCGTAGGAGGTGGTCTGCGGGTCGTCGATGAACCTGGTGATCTCCAGCGACTTCGCGGTCCAGTACGCCGCGGTGCCGAGGCGTTCTTCGGGCAGCACATTACCCAAGGCGACGCCGAGGCCGACCCGGGCGCGGGCCAGCAGGTGCAGGAGCGCCCGCTCCGCGTGTCCGTCGGCGACGCGGGCTTCCATGCGCGCGACCATCGGCCACAGTTCGGCCACCGCGACGTCTGCCTGGCCGGACTGGCGCGCGACCTCGGCGAGCCGGACGGTGGATTCGCCGAGTTGGAGCACCAATTGGTGGTCCGTGTCGGCCGCTGTCGTGATACCCAGGACATGGGGTGGCAGCCCCAGGCGCTCGCAGATCCGCTCGATCGAGCCGAGGTCGGTCAGGCTTCGCCTGCCGGTCTCCAACAGGCTGACGTACGTCTTGTCGTACCCGAGCAGCATGCCCAACCGGGTCTGGTTGAGGCCGTTGGCAGCCCGGTAGAAGCGCAGAATGGCGCCCAAGTCGCGTGTCTCAAGGACTGTTTGGGCCGCAGGCGTGGCCCAGCGCCACTGCCGTGCCGGCGCGCGGAGTCCGAAGCCCTCGGCCATCACGGGTCACACCCGGTCGTACCAGGCGCGGATCGATGCCTTGTAGCCCGAAGGCATGTGGAGGCCGGCCACCTCGTCCCTGGTGAACAGGCCGACCTGCTTGTGCTCGTGGCTGGCCACCGGTTCCACCCGTGGGTCCAGGGCCACCGCACCGTACGTGACGATCAGCACGCGGCGCCCCGGAATCGGCTCGTAGATCCAGACGCCGTCGTCGATCAGGGGGCCGACCTCGACCTGCCAGCCGGTCTCCTCCCAGACCTCCCGCGCGACCGCGTCCTGCGGCGTCGAGTCGGCCGCCTCACCAGCCTCCTGGTCGACGATCTCCAGTCGGCCACCCGGCAGTTCCCACTCGTCGCGCTCGTTGTGCAACAGCAGGACGCGGCCCCGGTCGTCGAGAACCACCGCCTTCACCGACACCGGCCACAGCGGCGGCTTGTACGACGACATCGCGCTCCTTCCGTAGCCGCGAGGCTTCGGACCGTAGCACGCGGTCTGCCCGGCCGCGGTCGGCCGACTACTGGCTCGGAGTCGACAATCTGTCGCTTTACCCCGACGAAGCCCCGTGCCGACAGTGAAGTCACCGTTCCGCCCCGGCCAAGGAGTTCGACGATGTCCGATACCGACGCGTCCACCGGCCCTTTCGCCACGCACTACTTCGACTCACAAGGACCCACCGCGCCGGCCGCCTTCACTTCGCAACTGCGCGACGTCGGCCTCGTAACCCTGGACGGACTGCAGTCCCGGGCGGCGGTCGTCACCCTCGCCTCTGCTCTCATGCGCATCGTCCCTCACCGTGACAGCGAACCCGACGGACTCACCGTCGTCCAGGACACGGGCCACCACACTGCCCGGTCCGGGTTCGCCGGACTGACCAACGTGGAGTTGGCCCCGCACACCGAACGGTCCGGGGCTCCGGCGCCGCCCCGGCTGATGCTGCTGACGTGCGCCCGGCCGGCGGCCTCGGGAGGCGAATGCGTCCTGATCGACGGCCACGACGTCTACACCGACCTCGCGCGGCACGATCCCGATGCCGCAGAGGCGCTCTCAGACGACCAAGCAGGGCTCTTCGGCGGCCAGAACGGCACCTTCTCCCCCGTCTTCCTGCACCACCCGAGTGGTCGGATCTCCATCCGGCTGCGACTGGACGACCTCGTGCGGTGGAACCCCCTCGCCCGGCGTTTCATACCCGCCCTCACCGCAGCAATCTCACGTCACCGCCAGGTGCTCCGCCTCGACACCGGCGACGCCTACCTGCTCGACAACCACCGCTGGCTGCACGCGCGGACCGCCTTCACGGGGCCCCGTCTGCTGTACCGCGCCCTGGGCATACCGCTCCTTGCGATGCCCGAGGGATTCCCGATCAACACGCCCCAGGTGCAGTTGCCGCCGCTTTCGGAGTTGACCAGATGACCCATCAGCCAAAGCGACGGTCCGGGTCCGGCACAGCAACGAGAACCGCACGGACGCCTCGCCACTCCCTCCCCCTGGAACCGCCCTCCCTGGGAAGTGGTCGGCCTCTCACCTGGCCCTGACAAGTTGCGGCGCCCCCATAGGCGCCTCGAGACCCCGCTCCAGCAGCAAGCCCACGCGTCACCCAACGCGCCATACGCACTCACGTCCCCGTGCGCACGGCTGTGGGCAACCCTGCCGCCGCTGGAGCGGCCCCTTCCCCGCTCCGGCCACGCCGAGTCAAGCAGCCCCCAACTCCCCTGGGGTGTGAACGACTCACGGTCCCGACCCGTGGCCGGAGCGGGACCCAGCCACCCGCACGACGCCGTCACCGAAGGAGCCGAACACGATGCCCAGCCGCAGCCCGCAACCCTTCATCTGCGGCCGGCGAACCCTCGTGCCACCCCCACTCGTCACCACCGCACTGGGCGTCGCCGCCGCCGACCCGAGCACCCAGGACACGGACAGGTACGCGGCGGACGACGTGTACACCGTGCTGGTCTGCACGCTCCAACTCCACCGCGGCCCCCTGCACCACAGCGCCCTCCTGAACCTGCGTGGGCCCGAGGCCGGCACGGTCTGGGCGGTCTGGCGCGAGGACGTGGACCCCTGCCTGGCCCTCGTGTTCCCCGACTGCCCCGCCCGATCCGACGGCGAGGCGTGCAGCGAGTTCGCCGGGCACCCCGGCGCCCACAGCTGGGACCTGACCGACCCACCCCACCAACTCCGGTTCGCCCCGCAGATACCGCCCCCGCAGCCGCCCGGCCGACCCCGCCTGCCCGATGGCCGGCTGCTGCCCGCCACCACCCGATTCCACCGCCCGACCACGAACAGGAACCCCGCACCATGAACCCCGCGGCCACCTCACCCTCCGCCTTACCCCCGCTCCCGCCCGCGCCCGCGCCCGCGCGACGTTGGGTCATCACCACGACCACCGGCGAGACGATCACCGGCCACCTGCCCGCCTGGGCCACCGCCGACCCCAGCGAACACGGGCTTCCGCCCAAGGAGTTGAGCGCCTGCCTGGCCGACATCAACCACTCCCGGCAGTTCCCCGGGCACGTCCTGCCCCTCTACTCACCGGCCAACCCCGACGGTCAGCCGACGCCCGTGGAGATCCTGCACGGCAGCATCGACTGCAACCCCTACGCAACCGCCCCCGACACCCGCATCCCCGTGGCGAACCTCCACCTCGCCGGCGAGTACTGGCTCACCGACCTCGACCCCCACGAACTCGCCCAACTCGCCAACGGACTGCGCACCCTCGCCGACCGCCTCGACCACGACACCATCCCCACCCTGATCGACGCCCGCACCGACTGGACCACCCACCACCCCCACACCGCTGGTGCCCGCTCGTGAGAACGCGCATGACCAACGGTGAGATGACCGCTCGTGTCCTGTACGCCGACCAACTCGCCGCGCTGCGCTCGAAGGCCGGGCTCACCCTCGTCGAACTGTCCGACCAATGCCACTACGAGCAGTCGTACCTGCACCGGTTGGAGACCGGAGACCGGCTCGGCACCCTTGAGGTCGCCGAAGCCCTGGACCGCTTCTACGACACCGATGGCCTTCTGGTCCGGCTGTGGCACCTGGCCAAACGCGAAGCCAAGCACCTCGCGGCCGGCGGCATCGCCACCCTGGAGGGCACCGCGACCAGCATCCAGGAATACGCCCTCAGCACCGTGCCCGACCTGCTCCAAACCCCTGCCTACACCGAAGAGCAGCTCACCGCCGCCGGCCCCCAACGGCCCGAAGCACTTGCCGCCCGACTCGCAGTACTCCGACGAAGGCAAACCCGCCTGACGAACACCGGGTCCACACCGGTCCACTACCGCGCCATCCTCGACGCGGTCGTCCTCCACCGCGCCGCCCGCACCCTCCGCCCAGACACGCCCACACCCGCCACACCCGTACCCTGCGCCACCTGCTGATACCGACTGTCAACAGCACCCGGCCATTACTCGAAAGGGCGCCAGCACGTGAGCCTTGCCGACACGATCACGCTCGCCTACATGCCCCTCAAACCCGACCCTGATCCCGAGCGCACGAACCCCACCGAGCCCCCGGGCGGCCCGCAGCCCACGGCACGCGCCTTGACAATCTCCCGACCGAGGGAATCCACACCACCGGCCATCTCCCCAGTGGGGTCCAGGACGACCCCAGTCGCTCCGGCATCAGCCTTGACAGCCAGCAAAGATGACTTCCCGTCAGTAAAGTCAGCATTGGGTCAGCATCGGTCCTGGCGCACCCTGTCGCACTCGTACGCACATAGGAATCCCGCGAAGCGACGCGCGGGCATTCCGAGCCTGGCGAGCCCAAGCCCGTCGGCGGACGCGAGCCGACCCCCGACCCGCTCGACAGGGAGGCGCCGGACGGGTCGGGAGCGTCACGGAAACAACAGGTCAACGCTCACGCCCGCGCGCCTTCAAGGGAGTTGGCGGGAGGTCCGGGGAGAGCAGGCGGTCCCCGTCGTAGCCGTGGACCTCGCCGAAGCGGTCGCCGGTGTGCCAGTCCTCGCGGGCCTGCGCGATATCCTCGGTGGTGCGCCCGACGAAGTTCCAGAACATGACGATCTTCTCGGCGAAGGGCTCGCCGCCCAGGAGCATGAGGGACGCGGAGGTGTCGGCGAGGAGGGGGAGGTCCCGGCGGCCGGCGCCCAGGTAGAGGAGCGACCCGGGGGTGAGGCGGACCCCGTCGACGTCGGCCTGGCCGGACATCGCGAGGGCGGCGTACTCGAAGTCGGGCTGCAGCGGCAGGCGCGCGGCGGTGCCCTCGGCGAGGGTGAGGTCGGCGCCGACCAGCGGGCTGTGGATGGTGCCGGGCGAGGCCGCGCCGTCGAGTTCGCCGAGGATGACGGTGGCGTGCAGGCCGTGCGCGGTGACCTCGGGGAGTTCGGTGTGGTGCTCGAAGGCGGGCGCGATGTGCCGGCGGGAGTCGGGGAGCGCGACCCACAGTTGGGCGCCGTGCAGGTAGCGGGCGTGGTCGCGGGGGGATTCCTCGGAGTGCGAGATGCCCCGCCCCGAGGTCATCAGACCCAACTCCCTGGGCCGTACGGTCTGCTTGCTGCCGAGGCTGTCGCGGTGCAGCACCTCCCCGTCGTGCAGCCAGCTCACGGTCTGGAGCCCCATGTGCGGGTGCGGCGGCACTTGCATTCCCGGTTCACGGGCGATGTCGTCGGGACCGTAGTGGTCGACGAAGCACCAGGCGCCGATCATCCGGCGGCCGAGGTTGGGCAGCAACCGGCGTACCTGCGTGCTCTCGCCGAGCGGCACGGTGCGGCCGGTGAGCAGTTCGTGGACCGGAGCGGCGGAGACGTCCTCACGGCCGCCGCAGACGCTGGCGGACGGTTTCACATCGAGATTGCTCATGGCCCGATCATGCCCCCGGACGTGCCCGCGGCGGCCGAGGCGGCTCCACCAGCCGCTCCGGTATGTCCGCCAAGCGGCCGCGCAGCCGCTCGCCGAGTGCCTTCGCCTGGGGGTCGGCGCGGGTGGACGCGGCCACGCCGTCGCCGAGCAGGTCGTGCACGACGAAGTTCAGGGCCCGCAGGTGGGGCAGTTCGTAGCGGCTGACCGGCAGCCGGGCGGCCTCGGGCAGCAGCGCGCGCAGCCGGGGCACGTCGAGGTACGCGCGCAGCCAGGCGTACGCGTCGTCGTCGCGGGCCCACAGTCCGACGTTGGCGTCCCCGCCCTTGTCCCCCGACCGCGCCCCGATGAGCGTGCCGAGCGGCAGCCGTACGGTCCTGCCGTGCGCCGCGCCGGGCCGTCCGCCGTACGGCTCCGCGCGCTCGGGCCGCTGCGGGCCCGCGACCGGCGACGGCGGCGGGGGGACGGCGTCGGGGCGCAGACCGGGCGAGACGCGGCCCGCGGAGACCCCGCCCGGCGTGCCCGGCGTGCCCTCATCCGTACGGCCCCCGGACGGGTCCCCGCGCAGCGGAGCCGCCGGCACGGGCAGCCGGGTGCCGTCGGCGAGCACCGTGACCGCCCGCACCTCCCGCGCCGGGATCAGCGCGGGCCAGTACACGCCGTACTCGGTGGGCCGGGCCGTGGCGTGCTCCAGGTACAGGCCGGGGTAGCCGGCCAGCGTGGTGCCGGCCACAGCCGAGAAGAAGCCGCGGCCGACCTTGCCGGGGTCGGGGTCCTTGACCGTGAGGGTGAGCCGGTCTACCTCGTGGCCGTGCTCGCGTCGCAGGTCGTACCCGGCGAACGCGGCCGGGCCACCGGTGGCGTCGCGCAGCGCGGCCTCGGCGAAGTCGGCCTTGGCGTCGAGGTCGAGGCCGGTGAGCACGAAGACCGCGGAGTTGCGGTGGCCGCCGACGTGGTTGACGCAGACCTTGAGGGTGTCGGGCGCGGGCTCCCCGGTCACCGGGCCGACCGCGACCCGGTCGGTGCCCTGCTGGGTGAGCCGTACGGTGTCGAAGCGGGCCACCACGTCGGCGTTGAGGTAGGCGGGATGGCCTGTCTCGTACAGGAGTTGGGCGGTGACGGTGCCCACGGTGACGGCGCCGCCGGTGCCGGGGTGCTTGGTGATGACGCTGGAGCCGTCCGGGTGGACCTCGGCGATCGGGAAGCCGGGGTGGACCGGGTCGGGGATCTCGGTGAAGAAGGAGTAGTTGCCGCCGGTGGCCTGGGTGCCGCACTCGATGATGTGGCCCGCGGTGACCGCGCCGGCCAGCGCGTCCCAGTCGTCGGCGGCCCAGTCGAACGCCCACGCGGCGGGCCCGACCACGAGGGAGGCGTCGGTGACGCGGCCGCAGACCACCACGTCGGCGCCGGAGCGCAGCGCCTGGGTGATGCCCCAGCCGCCGAGGTAGGCGTTGGCGGTGACCGGCTCGACACCGGCGGAGGCCAGCGGGCGGCCGGTGGCGAGATGGGCGAACTCGTGCCCGCGGGACTGGAGTTCGGGCAGCCGGCCGAGCAGGTCGTCGCCCTCGACATGGGCGACGGAGGGCCGCAGCCCCGCGGCCGCGGCCAGTTCGCGGAGTTTGGCGGCGAGCCCGGCGGGGTTGAGGCCGCCGGCGTTGACCACGACCTTGATGCCGCGCTCCAGGCAGGTGCCCAGCACGTCGCGCATCTGGGCGAGGAAGGAGACCGCGTAGCCGCCGTCGGGGTCGCGCTGCCGGGCCTTCCACAGCAGCAGCATGGTGAGTTCGGCGAGGTAGTCGCCGGTCAGTACGTCGATCGGGCCGCCTTCGACCATCTCGCGGGCGGCGGCGAGCCGATCGCCGTAGTAGCCGGAGCAGTTGGCGATCCGCAGCGGCGCGGTCCGGCCGCGGCCGCCCGTCGACGCCTCACCCGGAGCGGTCGTGCCCACCGGACCGTTCGCCGCACTGGTCACCGTACTCTCCCGTCACTTCGCTTCCGGGTCACCGACCTGGACGATCATCTTGCCGGTGTTGGCGCCGCGCAAGACCCCGATGAAGGCGTCCACGGTGCCGCGGACGCCCTCGACGACGGTGTCGTCCGGCACGACGGCACCCGAACGCAGGTGCGGCACCAGGAATTCCTCCAACTCGCCCTGGAGCGCGCGGTGGTGCCGGACGAGGAACCCTTCGAGCCGGACCGCCTTGTGCACGAGGTCGTACAGGTTGCGGGGAGCGGCGGGCGGGCTGTCGGGGTGGTTGTACTGGGCGATGCTGCCGCACCACGCGATCCGGCCGTGCTCGCGCATGTTGGCGATGAGCCCCTCCAACTGGGAGCCGCCGACGTTCTCGAAGCCGACGTCGATTCCCTCGGGCGCGATCCGCGCCAACTGCTGGGCGAACGGGCCGTCGTGGTAGTCGAAGGCACCGTCGAAGCCCAGGTTCCGGACCAGGTGGTCGACCTTCGCGGCGGAGCCGGCGCTGCCGTAGACGGCCGAGGCGCCCATCAACCGGGCGAATCGGCCGACCGCGGTGCCCACTCCCCCGGCCGCGGCCGACACGAACACCCGCTCCCCGGGCTGGAGTCGGGAAGCACGGGTCAGGCCGGTGTACGCGGTCAGGCCGGTTCCGCCGAGCACGCTCAACCAGGCACGCGGCGGCACCCCGTCGACCCGCGGCAGCACCCGCACCTCGTCGGCGGTGAGCACGGCGTGGGTCCGCCAGCCGGCCCGGTGGAAGACGAGATCGCCCGGGGCGAGGCCGGGCGTGCGGGAGTGCAGCACCCGGCCGACGGAGCGGCCTTCGAGCGGCGCCCCGAGCTGCCATCCGCCCTCCTCCATCGACTCGCGCATGTACGGGTCGACGGACAGGAGGATGTTCTCGACCAGTGCGGTGCCGGGCTCGGCGGTCGGCACGGGGTGCTCGACGTACGCGAAGTCGGCGGGCGTCGGCATCCCGGTGGGGCGGGCGACCTGGTGGACGGTGGTGGCGAGGCGGGCGGAGGAGGCGGCGGCCGGGGCGGAGGAGGCGGGGGCCGTGGTCGTACGGCTGGGGCCGGTCTGCGGTGCGGTCATGCGGGTGACGCTAGGCGGGCGCGGCAGGCACCGGCAGACGGCGCCGTCGATGGATGGCGGGCTTCCATGAGCGGTGTTCATGGAAGGCGGGTGCCCGACGTACGCTGCCGGGTGTGACCGTGTCCGCCGTATCCGCCGCCTCCCCCTCGCCCGACCCGCGCCTGCTCGCCGTCCCCGAACTGCGCGTCCTGGTGGCGGTGGCGCGCGACGGCAGCTTCACCGCCGCCGCCCGCCGCCTGGACATGACCCAGTCAGCGGTGTCGCACGCCGTCCGGTCGTGCGAGCGGAAGACCGGCGTGGTGCTCTTCGACCGCGGCCGGCACGGCGCCCGTCCGACCGCGGCGGGCGAGGCGGCCGCGGCGCAGGCCCGCCGTATCCTGCGGCTGCTGGAGTCGCTGGGCGACGAGGCGCGGGGCGCGGAAACGGGTGAGGTGACCGGCCCGTTGCGGATCGCCGCGTTCCGCAGCGCCGCCGTACAGGTGCTGCCCGCGGCGCTCGCGCGGCTCACGGCCCGCCATCCCGGCCTCGTCCCCAAGGTGCGGATCGTGCCGGATCTCGGCCGCGGCACCGTGGGAGAGGTCGCCGACGGGCGGGCCGACCTCGCCATCGCGACGCTGGACGCGGCCGCCACCGACACCACCGGGCTGGTCGCGGCCGCGCTGTTCGACGAGCCGTACGCGCTGGTGCACCCGGTGGGCGCCGCGGACCCGCGCGGGCTGCCGCTGATCGACTGGGCGGAGAACTGCTCCTCCTACACCCGCCGTTGGTGGTCGGAGCAGGACTGGATACCGCGGGCGACGGTGGACGCGGGCGACGACAGCGTGGTGCTCTCGATGGTGGCCCGCGGCCTGGGCATGGCGGTCATGCCCGCGCTGGCCCTGGTCGGCGCGCCGGACACCGTAGCGGTCACCGACCTCGGACCGCGCCGCCCGACCCGCCAG
The DNA here is from genome assembly GCF_040702025.1 of Streptomyces sp. NPDC088194. NCBI lineage: Bacteria > Bacillati > Actinomycetota > Actinomycetes > Kitasatosporales > Streptomycetaceae > Streptomyces > Streptomyces sp. NPDC088194. The sequence goes on from NZ_JBFBIV010000082.1 coordinate 14,345, forward strand.
GTCGGCTACGCCACCACCCCGGAGCTGGCCCGCACCCTCCCGGTACGCGCCCTGATCCGCGAACTGCGCTCCACGTCGCCCGCGGTGCCGACCGGAGCGGCCTGGCCGGCCGGTGGTTCAATCACGGCATGAGCCAACCGCCCGCGAACCCCGCCCCCGGCAGCCCCTCCGGTCCCGACGACGACGGCGGCCTGCTGTCGGTGCACGAGGTCATCGACATCGTCGACGAGGACGACAACGTCGTCGGCACCTCCCCGCGCGGCGAGGCGTACGCCCGCGGGCTGCGGCACCGCTGCGCGTTCATCCTGGCCCGCGACCCGCGGGGCCGGATCTTCGTGCACCGCCGCACCGCCCGCAAGCTCGTCTTCCCGTCCCTGTACGACATGTTCGTCGGCGGCGTGGTCGGCGCGGGCGAGTCCTACGACGCGACGGCGCTGCGCGAGGCCGAGGAGGAACTGGGCGTGTCCGGGCTGCCGCAGCCCACCCGCCTCTTCAAGTTCCTCTACACGCGGGACTCCGGCCCCGGAAGCTGGTGGTCCACGGTCTACGAGGTACAGGTCGACGGCCCGGTGCGCCCGCAGCCCGAAGAGGTCGCCTGGCACGACTTCATTCCCGAGGAGGAGCTCCAACGGCGGCTCGCCGAATGGGAGTTCGTCCCCGACGGCCTGGAGGCGTACCGGCGGCTGCTGCGCCGGCGCACCTGAGGACGGCGCCCCGCGGGACGGGCGGCTCGCCGCGTGCTCGCGCCGGAGCCACGCCCCCAAGGAACCCCGGAGGGTCCGCTCAGCCGACCGCCGCCGCCAGAAGGGACTCCGCCACCGCCGTCCGCATGTACAGCACCGACCGCCCCGAGCGGTGCGCCGAGACGATGCCCGCGTCCCGCAGCGCCGTCAGGTGCTGGTTGACCCCGCCCGCGGACAGCCCGGTCCGCCCGGCGAGGTCGCTGGTCGACGCGGGCACCGCGAGTTCCGCGAGCAGGAGCGCCCGGGTCCGGCCGAGCACCGCCGCGACCGCCTCGGGCACCGCGGGCCGCTCCGCCGACCAGACCGAGCCCCACCCGCGGCTGGGGTAGAAGAGCTGCTTGGCGGCCGGCGACCCGGCCGACGTGGTGACCCCCGACCGGGTGAACACCGACGGCACCAGCACCAGGCCCTGCCCCTCCAGGTCCAGACCCGCGCCACAGGCCATCTCGGAGATGGTCAGGGTGCCCGCGGACCACCGCACGTGCGGGTGCAGGTCGCCGAGCACGGCCCCGGCCCCGTCCGCGGCCAGCCTGCGCGCCTGGTGGAAGACGTCGGCCTCCAGCACCGCCCGCACCTGCGGCCAGCACGGCGCGAGCGCCGCCGTCCAGTACGCGTCGAGCTCCGCCACGAGCCGGGCGATCCCGGCGGCCGGGTCGGCGTACATCGCCTCGATCCGCTCGGTCCGCAGCCCGAACGCCCGCAGCTCGCGGTGGATCTCGGCGACCGGCGTGGCCGCGACCATCCGCAGTTCGGCGGCGAGGTCGGCGCCGGCGGCGGGCGGTGGCGGGGTGATGAAGTCGGGGGTGTAGCCGTTGGCCGGCACCAGGTCGAAGAGCAGCCCGCGGTCCAGCCCGGCCGCCGCGACCTTCGGCACCGCGGCCTCCAGCCAGCGCCGGTGCACCGATCGGCGGCCCGCCACGCTGCCGACGGCCGACCGGCCACCCGCCAGTTGGTAGGTGCGCACGCTCGCCACGACCTCCCACAGCGGGGACAGCGCGAACCGGGTCCGCGCGACATCGCTCGCGGAGAAGGCGAACCGGACCGCTCCCGCCATGACTTTCCCCCTTGCGGCGGTGCCCCACCGCTCGCCTCGCGCGCCCGCCGCCGGCGCGCTCCGCCGGCCCGGATTCAGCCCTGCCTGAATCAATGCCGTCAACCCGCCCGGCCACCGCACCATTCCCGCATGACCGCTCCGCCACGGCAAGCCCCCCGGCCCGCCGACGCCCTCCACGCGGCAGCCGGTCCCGGCGCCCTGTGGTGGTCGGTCGGTGCGTTCGGCGTCGCGAGGGCCGTCGGCACTCTGGCGCTACGGCCGGGACCGTCCCGGGCCGAGCAGCGCAACACAGCTTCCGCGTAAGGCCGTTGGCGACGCGGGAAGGGAACGGGGCAGCCGGCACGGCGCCTCGACCGGCGGTCCGGCGCACACGGGGGTGCCGGACCGCCGCACCACACGCCCCGCCGCCACCCGTTCGCACCTCAACTGGCCGCACCGGCAGGCCCGTTCACACCGGCTCCACCCGTTCCCGCTCGTTCACGTCAGCAGCAGCATCCCCGCGATCACCGACGCCGCGTTCGCCGCGACCGACGCCGCGTACGGCACCGGTCCGCGCAGCCGCAGCCACCACGCCGCCAACGCGCCCTCGACCAGGCACACCACGCCCTCCGCGACGGTGAACGCCGGCCAGTAGCCGCCCGCCGGCACCCGGGACAGGAACCACCACAGCACCGGGTGCGTCACAAGGTTGACCATGACGGCGACGGCCGCCGTACGGCCGTACCGCGCGGGGGACGCCGTGGTGATCGCGGCCACGTACACCGGCACCTCGACCGCCATGGTCAGCGCGAGAGCCGACGGGTAGGACACGACCGGATCGTGTCACGGGGAGGGGACCGATGGCGAGCCGATCGGTGGCGGGCGCCGGCGCCGCGACGGGTACGGGGATCGGGCTCGGCGCGGGCGGCCTGAGCGGCGGCACCGGCGGCAGCACAGGCGCCGGCGCCGCCGTTCTCCGTGGCCGCGGGCTGCCCGTCGTCGGGTTCGGCGGACGCCTCGGCCAGGCCGGCCGGTTGCGGCCGATCGCCGGCTTCGCGGTACTGATCTGCGTGACGCTCGCCCTGGCGCTGCGGCTGCCGGCCGGCACCGCCGTGGTGGGCCTCGCGACCTTCGGCATCCTGCACAACGTCCTCGAACTCCGTTACATGGCAGGCCGGTTCGACGGTCTGCTGCACGGGCCGTTCCTGCGGCTGCTCGGCGCGCTGATCACCGGCATCGTGCTGGTCCGGCTGCTGCCGCCGTCCACCGCGAGCCGGGCCGCGGAGATCCTGCTCGCCTACGTGCTGCTCGCCGTGGCCTGCTGGTACGCGCTGCGCTCGCGCCCCCTGCGGCTGGCCGCCGCCCTGCCGGTGATCGCGGGCGCCGCCGCGACCTCGCTCGCCTTCCCCGCCTACCACTTCGTGGTGCTGACCCACCTGCACAACGTGGTGCCGCTGGTCTTCCTGTGGGAGTGGTCGCGCGACCTGCCGCGCGGCCGGACGCTGTTCCGCGCGGTGCAGTGCGGCTGGATCGTGGTGATCCCCGCGCTGGTGCTGTCAGGCGCCTTCGACGGCCTGATGGGCGCGGGTTCGGGGTGGACCGCGCGGCTGTCGTCGTCGTACACCCCGCCGGCCTGGCAGCACACCGAGGCCGGACAGCGGTTCGTGACGGTCTTCGCGTTCATGGCGCTGATGCACTACCTGGTGTGGGTGTGGTTCATGCCCCGCTACGCCCCCGACGCGACCGCCGCCTTCGAGCGGCGGGTCCCGGTGGTCACCGGGCGCTGGGCCTGGGCGCTGGGCATCGGCGGCACCGCCGCGCTCGCCGTCCTCTTCGTCAGCGACTACGACCAGGGCACCTCGCTCTACTCCGCGATCGCCAGTTACCACGCGTATCTGGAGTTCCCGGTGCTGCTCATGCTCATCCTGGGGCTCGCGCCCCGGAACCCGGAGGGGGAGAAGTGATCTCGATCAACCTGGCCGACGTGGCGCCGCGGGAGAGCGGGGGCGGGGGCGGCGGGCACGTGGTGGTGCTCGTCGTGGTGGCCGTGATCCTGGTGGTCGCGATCACGGCGCTGATCTTCGCGGCCCGCCGCCGCAAGTAGGTCTCCACCGCGGGCAGCCCGCCCACCGACCGACCGACCGCGTGCACGCCCGCACGCCGATATGACGACGATCTCACCGGTGCCGGCCACCCCGCACTTGAAGACGCACCCCGCATACGTGTTCAGTGGGGCCCATGACAGCCCGACCTGCCGCAACGCTCCCGCTCATCGTGGTCATGGGGGTGTCCGGGTCGGGCAAGACGACGATCGGCGGGATGCTGGCCGCACGCCTGGGCGTGCCGTACGCCGAGGCGGACGACTTCCACCCGGCGGCGAACATCGCGAAGATGGCGGCGGGCCGGCCCCTGGACGACGCCGACCGCGCGCCCTGGCTGGACACGATCGCGCGGTGGCTCGCCGACCGCGGGCCGCGCGGCGGCGTCGTGAGCTGTTCCGCGCTGCGGCGGCGCTACCGGGACCGGCTGCGGGCGGCGGCGCCCGGGCTGCTCTTCGCGCACCTGGACGGGGCGCCGGAACTCGTCGCGGCCCGACTGGGCGCCCGCACCGGCCACTTCATGCCGGCCGGGCTGCTGGAGTCCCAGTTCGAGGCGCTGGAGCCGCTGGAGCCCGGCGAGGCGGGCGCGGTCGTATCGATCGACGGGGACGCGGAGTCGACGGTGCGGCAGATCCTGGAGTCGCTCGCCCGCTGAGCGGGTCCGGCCGGAGCGGTCCGATCAGGCGGCGCGGTCAGGCGGTCCGGCCGGAGCGGTCCGATCAGGCGGCCCGGTCAGGCGGCGCGATCCCGTGCGGCGCGCCACCGTATCGCGGAATGCCGCGCGGCGCGTTGCCGTACCGCCGGCTGCCGTACCGCTGACTACCAGCGCGGCACCGAGGGCGTGCGCCACTCCGGGTCGGCCTTGCGCATCGCGGCGGCGTCGTCCCGGTCGCGCATCGTGCCGTCGTCGTCCAGCCAGCGCTGGTGCAGCGCCGCGAGCGCGGCGCGGTCGAGTTCGACGCCCAGCCCCGGGCGGTCGCAGACCGTGAGCCGGCCACCGGTGAAGACGTGCCGCTCGGTGATGACGTCCTCGACCTGCCACGGGTAGTGCGAGTCGCAGGCGTAGTCGAGGTTGGGCACGGTCGCGGCCACGTGGGTCATCGCGGCGAGGCTGATGCCCAGGTGGGTGTTGGAGTGCATGGACAGGCCCACCCCGAAGGCGCGGCAGATCGCCGCCAGGTGCTGGGTGTTGCGCAGCCCGCCCCAGTAGTGGTGGTCGGAGAGCACGACCTGGACGGCGCCGCGGGTGAACGCCTCCTGGATCTCCGGGAAGGTCGTGACGCACATGTTGGTCGCCAGCGGTACGGACGTGCCCGCGGCGACCCGCGCCATCCCGTCGGTGCCGCTCGCCGGGTCCTCCAGGTACTCCAGCACGTCGCCGAGTTCGCGGGCGACCTCCAGCGAGGTCTCCACCGACCAGGCGCCGTTGGGGTCGAGCCGCAGCGGCTTGCCGGGGAACGCCTCGGCGAGCGCGCGGACGGCGGCGATCTCCTGCTCGGGCGGGAAGACGCCGCCCTTGAGCTTGAAGGAGCCGAAGCCGTAGGTGTCGGCGAAGCGGCGGGCCTGGGCGACCACGCCGGCCGGGTCGAGGGCGGCGCCCCAGTCGTCGGGCTCGCCGGCGCCCTGCGGGTGCTCGGCGAGCCGGTAGAAGAGGTAGGCACTGTAGTCGACGGTGTCGCGGACCTTGCCGCCGAGCAGCGCGTGCACCGGCAGGCCGAGGGACTTGCCGAGCGCGTCCAGGCAGGCCACCTCGAAGCCGGAGATCACCGACAGCCGGAGCTTGTCCGCGGTCTGCACCCCGCGCAGCCCGCCGCTGCTGACGGAGTCGGAGACCTGCTCGGGGTCGCCGCACACCCGCTCGGCGAGCGTGAACAGCCCGTTCAGGTCGCTGAGCCGGTGGCCGGGCAGCGCCTTGGCCAGCGGCGCGGCCAGGTCCAGGTAGCGGGTGTCGCCGTACGTCTCGCCGACGCCGGTGGTGCCGTCGGCGGTGACCACCTCGACGACGAGACGCGGGGTGTAGGGCTGGTGGACGCCCTGGGTGTTGAGCAGCGGCGGATCGGCGATCAGGATGGGAGTCAACCGCACTTCGGCGATGGTCGCCGAGTGGGCCGTGGCTGCCGCGTCCACCGAACCGGCCGTCTGCATATATGAATCGCGTTCACCCATGGAACCGAGAGTAGGCGGGCGGACCGGAGACCGTCAATGCGGCCGGGCGACCGGCAGGGCGGACCGCGGCGACCGTCGAAGAACTGGACTACATACCGACCAGTCGGTACGATCTCGGCATGAGTGCATCCGCCAACCCCCCGGGCCTGGACCTCGACCGCCTGCGCCGCCACCTGGACCGGGAGCACCCGGGCCTGGCCCGGGGGGAGCTGCGGGCCGAGCTGCTGGAGGGCGGCCGCTCCAACCTCACCTACCGCGTCACCGACGGCACCGGCACCTGGGTGGTGCGCAGGCCGCCGCTGGGCCATGTGCTGGCCACCGCGCACGACATGGGCCGCGAGCACCGCGTGATCAGCGCGCTCGCCGACACCCCGGTGCCGGTGCCGCGCACCCTGCTGCGGTGCGACGACCCGGAGGTCATCGGCGCGCCCTTCTACCTGATGGAGTTCGTGCCCGGCACCCCGTACCGCAGCGAGGAGCAGTTGCGGGAGATCGGTCCCGAGCGCACCCGGGCGGCCGTGCACACCCTGGTCGACACCCTGGTGGACCTGCACGCGGTGGACCCGGCGGCGGTCGGCCTGGCCGACTTCGGCCGGCCCGAGGGCTTCCTCGACCGGCAGTTGCGCCGCTGGGGCAAGCAGCTCGACGCCTCCCGCAGCCGCGAACTGGCGGGCGTGGACGAGCTGCACGCCGCGCTCGGCCGGGCGATGCCCGACTCCCCCGCGCCCGCGATCGTGCACGGCGACTACCGCCTGGACAACGTGCTGATCGACACCGACGGCCGGCTCACCGCCGTACTGGACTGGGAGATGTCCACCCTCGGCGACCCGCTCACCGACCTCGGGCTGCTGGTGATGTACACCGAGCAGCGCAGCAGCGACCTGCTCTCCGCGCCCACCACCGGCGGCGCCCCCGGCCACCCCGACTCCCGCGAGATCGTCGCGCGCTACGCCGAGGGGTCCGGCCGCGACGTGACGGCGGTCGACTGGTACACCGCCTTCGCCTTCTTCAAGCTCGCCGTGATCCTGGAGGGCATCCACTACCGCTGGACCCTCGGCCAGACCGTCGGCGCCGGGTTCGACCGGATCGGCGGCGTCGTCCCGGTCTTCATCGACCGCGGCCTGAGCACCCTGCGCCGGTCCACCACCGTGCGGCACCCCACCACCCGAGACGAGGACTGAGCGCCCATGGACTTCGGCTACGACACCAGGACCGAGGAGCTGCGCACCCGGCTCTCGGCGTTCCTCGACGCGCACGTCTACCCGGCCGAGCCGGTCTTCGCCGAGCAGCGCGAGCAGGCCGTCGGCGACGACCGCTGGACCGCGCCCCCGATCGTGGAGCGGCTCAAGGCCGAGGCCAGGTCGCAGGGCCTGTGGAACCTCTTCCTGCCCGGCGAGCACGGCGCCGGACTGACCAACCTCCAGTACGCGCCGCTGGCCGAACTCACCGGCCGCAGCCCGCACCTGGCCCCGCCCGCGCTCAACTGCGCGGCGCCCGACACCGGGAACATGGAGGTGCTCGCCGAGTTCGGCACCCCGGCGCAGCGCAAGGAGTGGCTGGAGCCGCTGCTGGCCGGCGAGATCCGCTCGGCGTTCGCGATGACCGAGCCCGACGTGGCGTCCTCCGACGCCACCAACATCGAGACCCGGATCGAGCGCGACGGGGACTCGTACGTCATCAACGGCCGCAAGTGGTACATCTCCGGGGCGATGAACCCCAAGTGCGCCGTCCTCATCGTGATGGGCAAGACCGACCCGGCCGCGGACCGGCACCGCCAGCAGAGCCAGGTGCTCGTCCCCCGCGACACCCCGGGCGTCGAAGTCCGGCGCGGCATGCGGGTGTTCGGGTACGACGACGGCGACCACGGCGGGCACGCCGAGATCGTCTTCCACGACGTGCGGGTGCCGGTCGGCAACCTCATCGGCGAGGAGGGCGGCGGATTCGCCATCGCCCAGGCCCGGTTGGGGCCGGGCCGGATTCACCACTGCATGCGGCTGATCGGCATGGCCGAGCGCGCGCTGGAGTTGATGTGCCGGCGCGCCAACACCCGTACCGCCTTCGGGAAGCCGCTCGCCGCGCAGGGCGTGGTCCAGGAGTGGATCGCCGAAGCCCGGGTGGAGATCGAGCAGTTGCGGTTGCTCGTGCTCAAGACGGCCTGGCTGATGGACACCGTCGGCAACCAGGGCGCCCACACCGAGATCCAGGCGATCAAGATCGCCACGCCGGCGGCGGTGCAGCGGATCGTGGACCGCGCGATCCAACTGCACGGCGCGGGCGGGGTCTCCCAGGACTTCCCGCTGGCGGAGCTGTGGGCCGCGACCAGGACGCTGCGGTTGGCCGACGGCCCGGACGAGGTGCACAAGCGGTCGCTCGCCCGGCGCGAGCTCCGGCGGTACGCCTGACCCTCCGGGGTGGTGCGTTCTGCCGGTTCAGGGACCACCGGTGAGTGGATGGCTGGTCGCGCGGTTCCTCCCCCAGAGCTTCGCCTGGGAGGTACCCCCAGCGCCCCTGGGCAGGTGACGCTCATTCCGCGGAGAGAGCCGCACCTACCAAGGGGAACTGCGCGACCGGCCACAAGGGACCGCAAGGTCCGGCAACCCACAGGACGGGGCAGCCGGGACGGCACCTTACGGAATGACGACGACCCGGCCCACCGTCGTGCCGTCGCTGACCCTCTGGACCGCGTCAGCGGCAGCGGCGAGCGGAAGGCGTTCACTGACGAGGGGCCTGACGGTGCCCGCGGCGGCGAGGTCGGTGAGGTCGTCGTGGGCACGGCGGACGGCCGCCGGGTCGTGGGTGTTGTAGAGCCCCCAGTGCAACCCCAGAATCGTGTAGTTCTTCACGAGCGCGTGGTTGAGCCCGGGCGCGGGAACCGTCCCGCTGGTGAAGCCGACCACCACGATCCGCCCCTCGAAGGCGATGCACTTGGTGGACCGGGTGTAGGCGTCCCCGCCGACCGGGTCGTAGACGACGTCGGCGCCGCGCCCGCCGGTGGCCTCCTTGACGACGGCCACGAAGTCCTCGGCGCGCCGGTCCACGACCACGTCGGCGCCCAACTCCCGTGCGGCCTCGGCCTTCTCCGGCCCGCCGACCACGCCGATCACGGTGGCGCCCGCGGCCTTGCCGAGTTGTACGGCCGCGCTGCCGACCCCGCCGGCCGCCGCGTGCACCAGCAGCGTCTCGCCGGGGCGCAGCGCGGCCCGGCGGTGCAGGCCGAACCAGCCGGTCTGGTAGCCGATGTGGAGGGCGGCGGCCTCGGCGTCGTCCAGCGCCTCGGGCGCGGGCAGCACCCCGGCCGCGGGCACCACCGCGTACTCGGCGAACGCCCCGGCGGGCAGCGCGGCCGGGGTGATGACGCGGTCGCCGGGGGCGAGCCCGGTCACGCCCTCCCCGGTCTCCGCGACCTCGCCGCACATCTCGACGCCGGGGGTGAAGGGCAGCGGCGGCCGGATCTGGTACTGGCCGCGGCACAGCAGCGCGTCGGGGAAGTTCACGTTGGCGGCGCGCACCCGCAGCAGCACCTCGCCCGGGCCGGGCCGCGGGGTGGGGACGTCGTCGAGGCGCATCGCCTCGCGCGGTTCGCCGGTCTCGTGGACGCGCCATGCCTTCACAGGGGGTCTCCCAGGGGTCAGGGCCGCCGCACCGAGTGCAGCAGCAGGTCGGAGAACTCCGCGGCGACCTGCTCCGCGGTGAGCGGGCCGTCCGCGTGGTACCAGGTGCCGAGGTGGTGCACGGAGCCGAAGAAGAAGTCCACCACCAGGTCGGGCCGCAGCTCGGGCCGGAAGTGGCCGTCGCGCTGCCCCTCCTCGATCAGCGAGCGGAACGTCTCGTGGTAGCGGCGGCGCTCGGCGCGTACCGCCTTCTGCTTCTCCGGGCTGAGCTGGTGCATCGAGCGGAAGAAGATCTTGGTGTCGTCGAGGTTCTGGATGCTGGTGACGACGACGTCGGCGGCGGCCTCGGCGATCCGCTCGGCGACGGGGGTCGGCCGGGCCGCGATCGCGTCGAGCCGCTCGGTCTGCAACCGCAGCACCCGGCCGTAGATCTCGTGCAGCAGGTCGTCCTTGGAGCCGAAGTAGTGGTAGAGGGCGCCCTTGGTGACGCCGGCGGCCTCCACGATCTCCTGGACGGAGGTGCGGTCGTAGCCGCGTTCGGCGAACAGCCGGGTGGCCTCGCCGAGCAGCCGCTCGGGCACGGCGCCCGTGGGTCCCGCACCCGTCGTGGCGCCCGGTCCCGTACCGCCGTCGCCGGCGCTGCCGCCGCTCGTCGCCCTGCGTGCCATGGCTGCTGCCCTCTCCTCGTGCCCTGTGGTCGGCCGGCCGGCATTCCGACCGGTATGGACCCTATCCGGCCGCCGTTTTCAGTTCCCGGCGCAGGATCTTCCCGGTGGCGGTCTTGGGCAGTTCGGCGAGCACCTCGACCTGCCGCGGGTACTTGAACGCCGCCAGCCGCTCCTTGCAGTACGCGACCAGTTCGGCCGGGTCGGCGGCGGCGCCGGGCCGCAGGCTGACGTACGCCTTCACGCTCTCGCCGCGGTAGGCGTCGGGCACCCCGACGACCGCGGCCTCGCGCACGGCGGGGTGGGTGTAGAGCACGTCCTCGACCTCGCGCGGCCAGACCTTGAAGCCGGACGCGCTGATCATGTCCTTCTTGCGGTCGACGACGTAGAGCCAGCCGTCCTCGTCCATGAACCCGATGTCGCCGGTGAGCAACTCACCGCCGGGCAGGGCCGCCGCGGACTCCTCGGGCTTGTTCCAGTACCCCGGTACGACCATCGGCCCGGCGACCGCGATCTCGCCGGACTGGCCGATCGGCACCTCGGCGCCGGCGTCGTCGAGGATGCGGACCACGGTGCCGGGGCCGGGCACGCCGACCGCGAGGGTGCCGGACTCCGGGTCGACGGGGGCCTCCAGGCCCGGCGGGACGCTCGCGCACGGCGCGGTGCACTCCGTCAGGCCGTAGCCGTTGGCGAGGTAGCGGCCGCCGGAGCGGGCCCGGAAGGACTCCACGACGGCGGGCGGCAGCGGGGCGCCGCCGGAGGAGATCAGCTGGAAGGAGGCGAAGTCGTCGGGCACGGCGTCGGGCCGGGCGAGCAGCGCCATGAACGCGGTCGACGGGCCGACGGTGTAGGCCGGGCGGTACTCGCGGAACGCGTCGAGCACCACGCCGGGCTCGAAGCGGTAGGTGAGCGCCACGGTGTGCCCGCCGGCCAGGGCCGCGGCGAGCTGGCAGACCATGCCGGTGATGTGGAACAGCGGCGCCAGCGCGAACACCACGGCGCCGTCGGGGAGTTGCTGGATACGGACCTGGCGGTGGGCGTTGAAGGAGATGTTGCCGTGGGTGTTGAGGGCGCCCTTGGGGCGGCCGCTGGTGCCGGAGGTGTAGCTGACCAGCGCGATGTCGCCGGCGGCGGGCAGGTCGGCGAGGGGCAGGTCGGCGAGGGGCAGGTCCGTGGCGGATCGTACGGGACCGGCCCCGGCCCCGGCGCGGGCGACGGCCAGGACGTCCCGCGCGGGGTCGTCGGGCCGGGCGCCGTCGGCGGCGGGCACAGGCGGCCGCCGTTCACCGAGCACCCGGGCGTCGTCCCGGCTCTGGAAGTCGTGCTCGTCGGCGGTCAGCGCGATCCGGACCGGCGAGTCGGCGGCGGTGTCCCGGACGTACGCCTCCCAGGCGGTGTTCGCGCACAGGATCGCCGCGGCGTCCGCGTCGCGGAGGATGTGGGCCAACTCCTGCCGCTTGTACATCGGGTTGACCGGGATCACCGCGCCACCGGCCTTCCACGCGGCGAGCAGGCCGATCACGAACTGCGGCACGTTCTGGAGCATGATCGCGAGCCGGTCCCCGGGGGCGAAGCCGTGCGCGGTCAGGTGGCGGGCGAGGCCGTCGGAGAGGGTGTCGAGTTCGCCGTAGGACAGCGTGCCGTCGAAGTAGCGCAGCGCGGGGTGGCCGGGCGCGCGCTCGGCGAACGCGAGGAAGGTGTGCAGCACGGACGGCGGGTGCTCGGTCCCGGCGCGCTGCTCCTCGGTGAAGTGCTTCAGCCAGGGCTGGTCGGCGTAGGTCGTCATGCCCGCTCGCCTCCCTCGGCGGCGGCGAGTTGCCCCTCGTACTGCCGCTGGAGCTTGTTCATGCCGCCGAGCCAGCGTTCGGGTTCCTCGGCCCGGGTCGCGTAGTACCCGGCGACCTCGGGGTGCGGGAGGATCAGGAAGCGGTCGGCCGCGATGCCGTCGAGCACCGCGTCGGCGACGTCCTCGGGCTCGATCGCGGTCGGCGCGAGCACCAGGTCCCCGGCGGGGCCGGTGGAGGCGAGCATCGCGGTGCGCACCCCCTGCGGGCAGACCGCGTGCACATGGATGCCGCGGTGCCGGTAGGTGAGCGACATCCACTCGGCGAACGCGAGCGCGCCGTGCTTGGTCACGGAGTACGGCGCCGCGCCGATCATCGTCAGCAGGCCGGCGGCGGACACGGTGGACACGAAGCGGCCCGACCCGCGCTCCAGCCAGCCGGGGAGCAGCGCGCGGGCGGCGCGGACATGGCTCATCACGTTGACGTCCCAGGCCAGTTCCCAGGCGGCGTCGTCCGCTTCGGGGCCGCCGCCGGTGCCGACTCCGGCATTGGCGCAGAACACGTCGATGGTGCCGCCGAGCGCGGTCCGGGCGGCGGGCACCACGTCGGAGGCGTCGCCGGGCACGACCGCGGCGCCGATCTCGGCGGCGGTCTCGCGGGCGGCTTCGGCGTCGAGGTCGTTGACGGCCACCCGGGCGCCCTCGGCCGCGAATCGGCGGGCCAGCGCGGCGCCGATGCCGCCTCCGGCCCCGGTGACGACCACCCGGGCGTCGCGCAGCGCTTCCACGACCACGACGTGTCTCCTTCGACTCGAGGTTTCGACCCTTCGCCTGCCCTTCGCATACTAAGCGGTCGGTCACTGCTGCGGAAGGGGCGTACGGAAGGGCCGGGTGAGGCGTGCGAAAGGGCCGGGCCCCTGCTCGGGACCCGGCCCTTCCTGCCGTACGGCTCCGCGCCGCCTGACGATTCCGGCAGCCCGGGTGGTGCTGGTGTGCTCAGCGGTGCGAGGGGAACTCCACCACCTGCTGGTAGGTCGGCCGGTTCTGCCAGCTGATCCGGTCGTCCGTGATGCCGCCGAGCGGCCGCTGCACGATCGAGTCGGCACACCACTGGTCGCCGGCCGAGCAGCCGCCGTCGTCGCCCGGGTAGACGGTGGTCGCCGGGGTGGCGGCCGCCTGCTTCAGGGTGGACAGCAGCATGTCCCGGCAGGCCGCGAGCTGGCCGCCGCCGCAGTACGTGTGCGCCAGCGGGCCCTGCACGCTCTGGCCGAGCACCTTGCGCAGGTCCTTGTCGGCGTACGACCACCAGCCGTACTGGAACGAGCTGCCCGCGTGCGAGCCGGTCGGACCGTGCCCGGCCGAGGGCGACTCGTCGATGGTCAGGTTCGTCGCCAGCGCGTTGTACAGGTCGGTGCCGAGCCCGGGCTCGAACTCGCCCTGGATCAGCAGCGGCCACCACGCGTCCATGATCCGCACCGCGTCCGCGTTGGCGTACGCGTGCGAACCGGCCGAGGTCTCCGTGCGCTTGGTGCCCGCCGCACCCCACGCGGTCAACTGCTGTACGGCGGTGGCCTCCTGGCTGTCGGTCACCGGCGAGCTGTTGATCACCTGGAGCAGGTCGGGCAGTACGTCCTCACCGCGCAGGTCGGTCAGCGACGCGTCCGACATCGCCTTGACGAGCGAGGCCCTGGTCACGCCGCCGGCCTGCACCAGCGCCTTGACCCGGTCGTTGAGCAGGTCGGCCCGGTGCACCGAGCCGTTGCCGAAGGTCGCCGAGGTGTAGCCGGGGGCCTGCTTGTTGTTCCAACTGACGTAGTAGTCCTGGTCGATGGACTGCGGATGCTGCGAAGGCGGCGTGTAGTCCGCGGTGTTGTGGGTCGGGTCCCAGCCCTGCCAGTCGTACGGGCCGGTCCCCCACACCGGGAACGACGCGTCCACGCCGGCCGCCCGCACCGGGTTGGTGCCGCTGTTGTAGTACGCGGTCTGCCGGGAGTCCGCGTAGAACCAGTTGAAGGTGTAGTTGATGTCCTGCGCCGCCTTCTGGAACGACGCCGCGTCATGCACGAACCCTGGATCGTTCAGCTCCTGGAACCCGATGATCGAGTCGGCCTCGTGCATGTACGAACTGCGCAACTGCGTGTACGCGACGGGTTTCCCGTCGATCGTGGCCCGGTAGATCACCGGCCCGTACGCCGTTCGCCACACCTGCATCCGGTACGAACCGGCGGGCGTGGAGTCCGCCAGCGTGGGCGTCCAGGAGTTGGTGCGCTCCAGCTTCTCCATGGCCACGCAACTCCCGTGCAGGATGTAGTGCGTGTCGTCCTGGCACAGCTGCACCGCGTAGGTGTCGGTCACGTCCTGCGACGCGGAGGTGGCGCTCCACGCGTAGTCCTGGCCGCGGCCCAGCTCCACGTACATGCCGAGCCCCGCGAACGACGCGCCGCGCGCGCTGATCCCCGGTCCCTGGAGTTCCTGGAGCATCAGCAGCTGCGGCGCGAAGTAGCCGGTCTGCGGGCCGAACACGGCCACCGGATGGCCGCTCGCGGTGTGCGCGCCGCTCACCACCAGCGCGTTGGACATGCCCTTGCGCGGGTCCGAGAAGAGGTTCGAGGGCAGCACCCCCGGGCTCTTGGTGGTGGTCTGGGTCGCCCCGCCGGTCGCGTCGTAGACCAGGGGCTCCGGCTTCACGGAACCCGGGTCGGGCAGCGCCTCGCCCTGCGGATTGGCCGGCTTGCCCGCGTACGGGAACGACGTGCCGTCGTGCACGGTCGAGGTCGCCTCGGGGTCGTCCCGTTCGCGGAACGACTCCCACACGTTCGTGCCGTCCTGCACGCCGTACTTCTGCTGCGCGGCCATCAGCGACAGCGCCGACTGCACCTCTCCGCCGCCGCCGGTACCGAACAGCGCGCCCACCACGGAGGCGAGCGCGATCAGGTCGGTCAGCTTGAACGGCTCGATGTCACCCTCGTTCGTGATCGCGTTGACGTGCCCGGTCAGGTCGTACTCGCCGGGGAAGTACCGTCCGTTCTTCGACGCGGTGATGTAGGAGTTGATGCCGTCGATGTAGTCCTGCGCGTCGGCCAGCGCCTGCTTCCCGCGCGCCCCGCTGTTGTTGCTCAGCCAGTCGACCTGCGCCTGCAGGTCGTCCTCGGTGTACGGGGCCTGCTGCCAGAACTCCTGCTCCAGGCCGCGGTTGGCGGCCGCGCCGCCCGCGAACGACGACAACTCCCCCCGCCCGACGTGCCGGAACAGGTCCATCAGCCACAACCGGTCCTGCGCGGCGGCGTATCCCGCGCCGAACTCGGTGCCGTCCCTCGTCGTGCCCTTGATGTGCGGCACCCCAGTCGCCTTGTCCCGGGTGATCGTGACGTCGGAGCGCGGGCTGATCACCGAGGCCACCTGGTCCGAAGGCACCCCGAAGGAGGAGGAGTTGAAGAAGTTGCTCAACGTCGCGTCCGTCAGGCCCTGATACCCGGTCGCGAGCGAGGAGTACGGCCCGAGCTGGTCCATCGTGTGCGCGGGGCGCGTGCCCAGCGCCTTGTTGGCGAGGATGTCGGCGAGCGTGGCGTTGCCGTTCTCGCCGGGCGGCAGGATGTCCGAGCACTGGCCTCCGCAGTAGTCGGTGGTGGGGTCCGCGGCGTGCGCTGCCATGGCGCCGGGCGCCATCAGTGTGGCGCCGAGGGCCAGCAGCGCGGCGGCGGCCGCCGTTCTCAAGGTGCCGACCCGCCTGCCGATGCGCGTGCCGATCCGTCGTGGGGTCCGTAGCGGCATATCTTCTCCTTCCGGGTACCGGTGCGCGGAGGTTACCGCCGGTACGCAGCTCCCCGGAAGATGAACATACGTCAGCTTTTCATTTTCTCCGGCGCCCCACATGCCGCGAACGTGACGATAGCCCCGCACATCACCCGCGCCCCGCCGCTCACTTCCCCGGCGCCGCCGCCCTGTCCCGGCTCGCGCCGCCCGCCGACGTCCTCTCCCCCGCTCACTTCACCGGCGCCGCCTCCCGCAGCACGAACACGCCCCACCCCAGATACCGGCGCTGGTACTCCAGATGCGTACGGCGGCCGTGCGCCAGGAACTCCCGCATGTCCGCGGCGTCCTGATGGTCCGCCGGCACCGCCCGCAGCCAGTCCGAGATCGCGAACCACTGCTCCGCGACATAGCGGTCCCAGCTGTCCCCGTCCGCCAGCACCATCTCCACCAGTTCCATGCCGGCCGCCTCGAACCGGTCCAGCGTGCCGACCAGCGAGGTGAACTCCTCCGGGTCGAATCCCATCGCCTCGAACGCCTCCTCGGGCGCGGGCTCGGTCAGATACGGCTCCCCGATCAGCATCAACCCGCCCGGGCGCAGCGCCCGCCGCAGCAACTCGATGGTCCCGCCGACCCCGTCGCCGATCCAGGTCGCCCCGATGCACGACACGACGTCGAACGCCCCCGGCTCGGCCTGGTACGCCCCCGCGTCCCCGCGCTCGAAACCGACCCGCTCGGCCACCCCCAGCTCCGCCGCCCTCAGCCGGGCCGCCGTCAGGAACACCTCGCTCAGGTCGACCCCGACGCCCCCGACGCCGTACCGCTCGGCCCACCGGGTGAGCATCTCCCCCTTCCCGCAGGCCAGATCGAGCAGCCGCTGTCCCTCCTCCAGCCGGCAGACCTCACCCAGGAGCATCAGCTTCTCCTCGGTGATCGGGTTCAGGATGCGGTGCCCGGACTCGGCGATCTCGTGATGGCGCAGGCTCATGCGACTCCTCGGCCGTACAGGCCCCCGACGGGGGCGGAACCCGCGCATCGTGCCTGATCCGGGGCCTGGGTGCCACCCAATATCCCCTGGACCGTCCTCTGGGCGCCGCGCCCCGTCACCCCGCGTCCCCCCGCGGCCGCACCTGCTCCCGGCCGCACCTACTCCCGGCCGAGCCGCAGCAGGCTCTCCGCCGTCGCCAGCACCGCCTCCTCGTTCGACCTGGGCGACCAGCCGAGCAGCCGGCGGGCCTTCGCGCTGCTCGTGCGCCGGATCGTGCCGAGGTGCGGGACCGTGCCCGAGGCGGCCGAGCTGACCCGGCCCGCCGCCCGCACCGACCAGTCGGGCAGTTCCCTCGTCGGCACCCGCGCCCCGTCCGCGCCCAGCCGCTCCTTCAGCAGCACCGCGATCTCGCGCATGGAGGTCACGTCGCCGGCCGCCGCCACGAACCGCTCCCCCGCCGCGGCCGGGCTGGTCATGGCCAGCAGGTGCAGGTCGGCGACGTCGCGCACGTCCACCACCGCGAAGTACATCCGCGGCACTCCCGGCATCCCTCCGTCGAGCAGGCGCCGGACGAGCGCGATCGAGGCGGAGTAGTCGGGCCCGAGCACGGGACCGAAGACCCCGACCGGGTTGACCACGACCAGTTCCGTGCCGCGGCCCTCCCGCGCGGCGAACTCCCAGGCGGCGCGCTCCGCGAGGGTCTTGGACTTCACGTACGCGCTGACCCCGGGACCCTCGACGTCGGTCCAGGTCTCCTCGGTGAAGGGCTCGTCGGTCTGCGGGTGGCCGTAGCCGACCGCGCCGAAGGAGGAGGTGAGCACCACGCGCTCGACTCCCGCGTCGCGGGCGGCGCGCAGGACGCGCAGCGCGCCGTCGCGGGCCGGCACGATCAGGTCGTCCTCGTGCTCGGGCTCGCCGGGCGGGAAGGGCGAGGCGACATGCAGGACGTACGCGCACCCGGCGACGGCCTCCGCCCAGCCGTCGTCCGCGCCCAGGTCGGCGACGGCGAAGTCCAGCGCGTCACCGCCGTCCGCCGTGCCCGCGCCGGGGTCTGCCGTGCCCGCGCCACCATCCGCTGTGCCCGCGCCACCATCCGCCGTGCCCGCGCCGCGCGCCGCCTGTGCCCGGCCCGCGCTCACCATGGCGCGCACGTCCGTCTCGCGCGCCAGGGAACGGACCGTGGTCCGTACCCGGTATCCCTCGTCCAGCAGGCGCACGATGCAGTGCGCCCCGATGAAGCCCGAGCCACCCGTGACCAGTACTCGTTCGCCGCTCATGTCCTTCGCTCCTGTCCTCGGCCCGACCGGCCCGACTGCCGACGGGTGCGGGATGCGTCGACATCCGCCGACGCTGTCGAGCATGCGGCCGACCGTCACGGACAGTAAGACCCTGCTGACACTGGTAGCCGCAGGGACAGGCTGAGCCGCGCACACCCCCGTACGCCCGCCGTACGCTGGGACGCATGGCTACGGTGAGTGAGCTGGGCGACTACCTCCGGGTGCGCCGCGAGCGGCTGCGGCCCGAGGACGTGGGGCTGCCCGCGGGGACCAGGCGCCGGGTGCCCGGGCTGCGGCGCGAGGAGGTCGCGCTGCTGGCGGGGATCAGCGTGGAGTACTACCTGCGGCTGGAGCAGGGCCGCGACCAGCACCCTTCCGACCAGGTGCTCGACTCCCTCACCCGCGCGCTGCACCTGGACGCCGACGCCGAGACGTATCTGCGTACGCTCGCCCGGCCGCGGCGCCCGGCGGCCCGGCGCAGGCCCGTACGGCCGGAGCGGGTCAGCCCGGGCGTGCAGTCGCTGATCGACAACTGGACCACCACTCCCGCGATGGTGGCCGGCCGCTATCTGACGACGCTGGCCGCGAACCCGCTCGCCGTCGCGCTCAACCCGTGTTTCGCCCCGGGGGTCAGCACGCTGCGTGCCGCGTTCCTCGACCCGGAGATGCGCGAGTTCTACCGCGACTGGGACGCGATGACCGCGAAGACCGTCGCCTACCTGAGATCCATGGTCGCGGGGGTGGACGACCCCCGACTGATGGAGCTGATCGGCGAGTTGAGCGTACGCAGTGAGCGGTTCCGCACGCTGTGGGCCCGGCAGGACGTACGGCTCAAGACCAGCGGCGTCACGCTGCTCCGGCACCCGCAGGTCGGCGATCTCGACCTGCACTACGAGAAGTTGGCGCTGCCGGGGGCGCCCGGGCAGATGCTGATCACGTACCACGCGCAACCGGGGACGGCCTCGTACGAACGGCTCCAGCTCCTGGCGCATCTCGCGGAGCGCCCGGAGCCGACGGAAGCTGCCGGCTCCGCCGAGGCTGTGGAACCCGGGGAACCCGTGGAGTCCGGGGAGTCCGTGGAGTCCGGAGAGCCCGCCGAACTCGCCGAACTCGCCGAGCCGGTGGAGCCGGTGGAGCCTGTGGAGCCCGCACCGCGGACTAGCTCACCGGTGCGGCCCGCGCCGCCCCTTCGGTGAGCGCCTGGGCGGTGGCCCGGTCGGCGGGCAGGAACGCCTCCAGCTTCAGCTCCGCGATCGTCACGTCCGCGGCCGTCGCGAAGACCGCGACCGTGGTCATCAGGCGCAGCAGGCCGCGGCTCGCCGTCTCCAGCTCCATCGGCACCGCGAAGCCCAGCAGTTGGGTGTCCCCGGGCGCGGACTCGGTGACGTAGGGCGCCAGTTCGGCGTGGAGCGCGGCCAGGCGGGCGTCGGGGTTGCGGCGCTGCTCGTCCCGGAGTGCCTCGATGACGTGCCGGGCCCACTGCGGGAAGTTGCGGATGCGCGGGGCGAGTCCGCCCGGATGCAGGGCGAGCCGCAGGATGTTGGCGCGCGGGCCGAGCAGCGCCGGGTCGACGCCCTCCGTCATCACGTCGAACGCGCTGTTCGCGCGGACCAGCGTGCCGTGCCGGTCCACGACGATCGCCGGGTAGGGCAGGTGCCCGTCGAGCACGTGGTCCAGCGCTTCGAGCGCGGGGGCGAGCGCCGGGTCGTCGAGGTCGTGTTCGGGGTGGACGGGTGCGTAACCGGCGGCGAGCAGCAGCCCGTTGCGCTCGCGCAGCGGGAGCGCGAGGGAGTCGGCGAGCCGTGCCACCAGGGCCCGGCCGGGCGCCGAGCGGCCGTTCTCGATGAAACTGATGTGGCGCTGGGTGGTGCCCGCGCGGGAGGCGAGTTCGAGCTGGCTGAGGTGGCGCCGGTTGCGGCTGGCGCGCAGCGCCTCGGGGAAGTCCACGCCCCCGTTGTAACGGGTGCGGCCGCCCATCTGCCATTCCCTGCCGGGAATTGAGGGCATGCCCTCGATCGCGGACGCTCGGCCGTATGACGAACACGTTCACTTCTCCGGCCGACGGTTCCCCGACCGACGGTTCCCCGACCGGCTCTGCGACCGGGCCGGGCTCCGGTTCGAGCTCGGGCTCCGGTTCGAGCTCGGGCTCCCGCTCAGGCTCCCGCTCAGGCTCCGGCTCCCGTCCCGTGGATCACGACGCGCTGCGGCTCGGCGTCTTCGTGCCCACCACCCTGGCGCAGTGGGCGCCGCACGACGGCCCGCGGGACGTGCTGCGCTTCGGGGTCCATGCCGAACGCGCCGGCTTCGACTCCCTGTGGGTCACCGACTCGCTGCTGACGCCGAGGATCGAGGCGCTGACGGCGCTGACCGCCCTCGCGTCGGCCACCGAACGAGTGACGCTGGGCACCGGCACCCTGCTGCCGGCCCTGCGCCCACCGGTCGCCGCCGCCCAGACCATCGCCTCGGTGGACCAGCTGTCCGGCGGCCGCCTGGTCCTCGCGGTCGGCGCGGGCTTTCCCGGCCGCTTCGGCGCACCCGTCTACGCGATGGCCGGCACCCCCTGGCCGAAGCGCTTCGCCCGCCTGGACGAGACCGTCGCCCTGTGGCGCCGGCTGTGGACCGGAGAGGGGTCGGTCTCCTTCCACGGGGAGGTGCTGCACTTCGACGACCTCGCGCCCGGCACGCCCACCTTCCGCCCGCAGGGCCCGCCGATCTGGCTCGGCGGCGCCACCCCTGC
Organism: Streptomyces sp. NPDC088194; assembly: GCF_040702025.1. Classification (NCBI taxonomy): domain Bacteria; kingdom Bacillati; phylum Actinomycetota; class Actinomycetes; order Kitasatosporales; family Streptomycetaceae; genus Streptomyces; species Streptomyces sp. NPDC088194. Next base: position 35,197 of record NZ_JBFBIV010000082.1, read on the forward strand.
CGCCCAGGCCCGCGCCGGCCGCCACTACGACGGCTGGTTCCCCTACCCGCCCGACCCGGCCGACTACGGTACGGGGCTGGCCGCGATCCGCGCCTCGGCCGCCGCCTCGGGACGTTCCGACGCCGCGTTCACCCCCGCCCTGTTCGTGAACGTCCTGCTCACGGGCGCGGCGGACGGCGGCCGTGCCGCACTCGACGCGTACGCCCGGGCCACCTACGGGCGCCCGGTCGAGGAGATGGAGCAGATCCAGGCGAACGCCGCGGGGACACCCGACGCGGTCGTCGACAAGCTCGGCCGGTACGTGGCCGCGGGCACCCGGCACCTGGTGTTCCGGATCGCCGCGCTGGACATCGCGGGGCAGGCGGCGCAACTCGACGGGTTGGCGGAGCTGCGGGGGCGGCTCGACGCGCTGGTGGGGGCGGCAGTGTGACCGGTCGGCCTGGACGGGCGGGGAGACCGCGACGAGGTGGACGACCGCGACGGGTGGGGGCCGCGGCACGTTGACACGCCCGGGTGGGCCGAACCATGCTGAGCAAGCGCTTGGAAACCAGCTACCCAGGAGGCCACCGCCATGCCGCAGCCCCGCGTCTTCGCGTCGCTCGACGAACTCCGTGCCGCCGTCGGCGAGCAGCTCGGCTGGACCGACTGGGTGGAGATCGAGCAGAAGCGGATCGACCAGTTCGCCGAGGCGACCGGCGACCACCAGTGGATTCACGTCGACCCCGAGCGGGCGGCGCAGGGCCCGTTCGGCACCACCATCGCGCACGGTTTCCTGACGCTCTCCCTGATCCCGTCGCTGACCCCGCGGCTGTTCAGCGTCGAAGGCGTCCGGATGGGCGTCAACTACGGCGTCAACAAGGTCCGTTTCCCCGCCCCCGTGCCGGTCGGCTCGCGGCTGCGGGCCACCGCGAAGATCGCCGAGGTGTCGGAGGCGGGCGGCGGCGTCCAGCTCGTCACCCAGGTCACGATCGAGCGCGAGGGCGGCGAGAAGCCGGTGTGCGTCGCGGAGACGGTGGCGCGGTTCTACCTCTGAACGGGCCTCGGCTCTACGAGGCGTTCATCGGCCGGACCGCCGGGAGCCGGGGGCCGGGGGGCCGGACCCGGGAGCCGGGGGCCGGGGGGGCCGGGGGCCGGGGGCCGGGCCGATCATCGGATCAGCCGATCCGGCGGACCATCCTCAGCACGAGGTCGGCGTAGAGCGCGCCGACCTCGTCGGGCGTACGGCTGCCGCCCGGACTGAACCAGCGGGCCACGTCGATGCACAGCGACAGCACCGCGAGCGTGGTCCCGGAGACGTCGGGCACGTCGAACTCGCCGGTCGCCACACCGTCCTTGATGACCGTCCGGATCGCGTCCTCGCTCCGCCGGCGCAGCACGACGATCTCGCGGTAGTGCTCGGGGGCGAGCGCGCCGAGTTCGTACTGCACGATGCGGCCGGTGGTGTGGTGCTCGGCGTGCCAGCGGACGAAGACGCGGACCGCCGCCGCGAGGCGTTCCGCCGGAGTGCCGTCGGCGTCGCGGGCCTCTTCCAGCATGGCCAGTGACCGGTGGTGGCCGACCTTGCTGATCTGGTAGAGCAGTTCTTCCTTGGTCTTGTAGTGGATGTAGAGCGCGGCGGGGCTCATCCCGGCCCGGCCGGCGATGTCCCGGGTGGTGGTGGCGTGGTAGCCGCGCTCCGCGAACGCCTCGACCGCGGCGATCACCAGCCGCCTCGCGGCGTCGGGGGTGATGTCACCCCACGCCTCGCCGGTTGCCGCCTCCGCAGTCATCGCACGCTCCTCACGCCTGTCACACCCACTTGGTCGACAGGGCCACACCCTACCGCCATGGGTGAGCAAGCGCTTAGGCCGTGTTTTGGAAGTCCCGCCTGGCCCGTGGCGCCTGGCACGCACGCTCGCTTCGTTGTCGGGCTTGTCCGAGTAGGCCCACTACGAGGAC
>NZ_JBFBIV010000083.1:0-36897 GCF_040702025.1 Streptomyces sp. NPDC088194
ACTACGAGGACAACCCTCCGCCTTGCGATCGCACGCACCAGACGCCACGGGCCCCGCCCTTTGGGCGGACGGCGCTACTTCCAAAACACGGCCTAGGATCGGGGGATGGATCTACGGTGGCCGCGCGGGCAGAAGTGGTTCGCGGCGGTGGGGGCGTTCGCCGTCGTCGCGGTGGGCGGCATCGTCGCGGGTACGGCGACGGCCGGCGGCGCGAGCGGGTCGGTGCACCGTACGGACGCGATGCTGACCGGCGCCGGGGGAGTGCGGCTGGACACCTCGTACTTCACCGACGGCGGCACCCGGCGCCGGCCCGCGGTGCTGCTCGCGCACGGCTTCGGCGGCACCAAGGACGACGTGCGCGGCCAGGCCGAGGCGCTGGCGAAGCACGGCTACGCGGTGCTGACCTGGTCCGCGCGCGGCTTCGGCGCTTCCGGCGGCCGGATCGGACTCAACGCGAAGGACGGCGAGGTCGCCGACGTCGGCCGGCTCGTCGACTGGCTCGCCACCCGCCCCGACGTGCAGCTCGACGCTCCCGGCGACCCCCGGGTCGGCATCTCCGGCATCTCCTACGGCGGCGCGGTCTCGCTGCTCGCGGCGGGCGACGATCCGCGGATCGACGCGATCGCGCCCCGCGAGACGTACTGGGACTTCGCGGACGCGCTGCTGCCCGACGGCGTGTACAAGAAGATGTGGAGCGGCATCCTCTTCTCCGGTGGCACCCCGGCGGGCATCGGCGCCACGACCGGTCAGGCGTCGCCCCCCACCGGCGGCGGGTCCGGGTCGGCCCCCGGCGACGCGCCGGCCCCGGCCGCCTCGGACGCCCCCGCAGCGTCCACCGGCTCCGCGCCTGCCAGTTCCGCGCCGACCGGCGCCGCTCCCACCGCCGGCTCCGCGCCGACCGGCTCCGGGCCCACCGCCGGCGCTGCCCCGCCCGACAGCGCCTCGGCCGACCCGGTCTGCGGCCGGTTCGAGCCGTCGATCTGCGATCTGTACAAGCGGGTCGCCACGAGCGGCCAGGCCACCGCCGCGGACCGCGCGCAGCTCGCCGCGCTGAGCCCGGCCACGGTCGGCAACCGGATCAAGGTGCCCACGCTGATCGTGCAGGGCCAGACCGACTCGCTGTTCACGCTCTCCCAGTCCGACGCCATGGCCAAGGCGATCAAGGCGAACGGCGCCCCGGTGTCCGTCGACTGGATCGCGGGCGGCCACGACGGCGGCAACACCGAGGACGCCCGGGTGAACGGCCGGGTCACCGCGTGGTTCGACCGCTACCTCAAGGGCGACAAGGGGGTCAGCACCGGCCCCTCCTTCCGCGTCACCCGCACCGGCGGCCTGAACGCGACCGACGGCAGCGTGGTGCTGCGCGGCGCGAGCGCGGACCGCTACCCGGGACTGGCCGGCACCGCCGCCCGGCGCGTGCCGCTGACCGGCTCGCCGCAGCAGATCACCAACCCGGCCGGCGGCTCGCCGCCCGCGATCTCCTCGGTGCCGGGATCGGGCGCGATCTCCCAACTCGCCCAGCTGGGGCAGAGCGTGGCCGTCGACTTCCCGGGCCAGTCGGCCCGCTTCGTGTCCGCGCCCCTGCGCCGTGCCACCACCCTCACCGGCGCCCCGACCGTCACCGTCAAGGTGTCCACCACCGCTCCCGAGGCCGTGCTGTTCGCGAAGCTCTACGACGTCGGCCCGGACGGCAAGCAGGTCCTGCCGGCCGGCCTGGCCACGCCGGTACGGGTGGCCGGGTCGCCGTCGGGCCGCACCGTACGGGTCGAACTCCCCGCGGTGGACCACGAGTTCGCGGCCGGGCACCGGCTGGCCGTGGTGCTGGCCAGTACCGACCTCGGCTACGCGACGCCCGCCGCGCCCGCGACCTACACCGTCGCGCTGGCCGGCTCCGCCGTCACCGTCCCCACCGACAGCGCGCTGGGCGCCGACGCGAACGCGCTGCCGTGGTGGACCTGGGTGCTGCCGCCGGTCGCGGTGCTGGTCGCGGTGGCGCTGCTGGTCACCGGCCGCCGCCGGGTCCGCCCCCGCCCGGCCGACCCGGCGCTGGCCGCGGTCCCGTTGCGGATCAGCGGGCTGAGCAAGCGGTACGCGAAGTCCGCGGACCGTTACGCGGTAAGGGAGTTGACCTTCCAGGTCGAGCCCGGCCAGGTGCTCGGCCTGCTCGGGCCGAACGGCGCGGGGAAGACCACCACGTTGCGGATGCTGATGGGCCTGATCCGGCCGGACGAGGGCGAGATCAGGGTGTTCGGGGAGGCGGTGCGGCCGGGCGCGCCGGTGCTCTCCCGGGTCGGTGCCTTCGTGGAGGGCGCCGGATTCCTGCCGCATCTGACCGGCCGTCAGAACCTCGACCTGTACTGGCAGGCGACCGGCCGCCCGGCCGAAGACGCCCATCTCGCCGAGGCGTTGCAGATCGCCGGGCTCGGCGACGCGCTCAAGCGCGCGGTGCGGACGTACTCCCAGGGCATGCGGCAGCGGCTGGCGATCGCGCAGGCCATGCTCGGGCTGCCGGACCTGCTGATCCTGGACGAACCCACCAACGGCCTCGATCCGCCGCAGATCCGCGAGATGCGCGAGGTGATGATCCGCTATGCCGCCACCGGCCGGACCGTCATCGTCTCCAGCCACCTGCTGGCGGAGGTCGAGCAGACCTGTACGCATCTGGTGGTCATGGACCGCGGGCGGCTGATCACCTCCGGCCCGGTGGCGGAGATCGTCGGCTCGACCGACACCGTACTGGTCGGCGTGGCGGGCGAGTTGGCGCCGGACCTGGTGGACAAGGCGGCCGCGCTGCCCGCGGTCGCCACCGCCGTGCCGGCCGAGGGCGGGCTGCTCGTCGTCATCGCGGACGGCTCGACGCCGGTCGAGCTGGTGGCCGAACTGGTCGGGCTCGGCGTGCCGGTGGCGCAGGTCGGCCCGCACCGCCGCCTGGAGGACGCCTTCCTGACCCTGATCGGAGGTTCGGCATGAGCACCGCGCCCGCCGCACCCGTGCCCGACCTGCCGGAGCCGCCGGACGACCCCGCGGTCTCCGGGGCCGTCACCGCGCCCGGTTACCGCCCCGGCCGTACGCTGCGGCTGCGGGTTGAGGCACGCCGGCAGTTGCGCAGGCGCCGCACGCTGGTGGTCGGCGCCCTGCTCGCTTTGCTGCCGTTCGTGCTGATGGCCGCGTTCGCGATCGGCGGCACCCCGAGCGACGGTGCCAACGGTCCCACGCTGATCGACACGGCCACCTCCTCCGGCGCCAACTTCGCGGCGACCTGCCTGTTCGTGTCGGCGGGCTTCGTGCTGGTGGTGCCGGTCGCGCTGTTCTGCGGTGACACGGTCGCGTCGGAGGCGGGCTGGTCGAGCCTGCGCTACCTGCTGGCCGCGCCCGTGCCGCGAGCCCGGCTGCTCGTGGTCAAGCTCACCGTCGCGCTCGGCTTCAGCGCGGTCGCGCTGGTCCTGCTGCCGCTGGTGGCACTCGTGGCGGGCACGGTGGCCTACGGCTGGGGCGACCTCGAACTCCCCACCGGGGGCGCGGTGCCGGCGGGCAGCGCCGTCGCGCGGCTGGCGATCGCGGTCGGGTACATCTTCGTCAGCCAGCTGGTCACGGCGGCGCTGGCGTTCTGGCTGTCCACGGTCACCGACGCACCGTTGGGCGCGGTGGGCGGCGCGGTCGGCCTGACCATCGTCGGCAACGTGCTGGACGCGGTGACCGCGCTGCACCGGTGGCGCGACATCCTGCCCGCGCACTGGCAGTTCGCGTGGCTCGACGCGATGCAGCCGGCCACCGAGTGGACCGGCATGATCGAGGGCACCTCGGTCTCGGTGTCGTACGCGGTGGTGCTCACCGCGCTGGCGTTCCGCGGGTTCCGTACGAAGGACATCGTGTCCTGACGGTGTGCCCCTGCGGGGCGGCTCCGTCGCGGAGTCGGTGGTGGGTCGGTGGCCGCGATCGGGCGGCGCATCGGCGTTGGTGGCCGCTGTGGGGTCACCGCCCGCGCGCTGCCGCACGCTCCCGGCCTCGTACTCCTGTGACGGCTGCGCAGTAGTGAGTCTGACGTTGCGTCGGGTCGGCATGGCATGGTCATGGCGTCGTAAAATTATCGGCCGTTCGGGTAAAACGACGGATGGCCAACGGCGAACTCCCTTGTCCTGGGCATGATCTATCGGTGTGACCACCGCGGCCGTCTCCGTGACGGCCGCACCTCATGCCAGAAGAGCCCTCCACACAAGGAGAGTCCATGCGCACACCTCGCCCGCGGCCGCGCGCCGTGGTCGCCGCGGCAGGAGCCACCGCCCTGACCGCCGCCGCCTTGATGGCGGCCCCGCTCACCGGTGCGGCGACGGCGGCGGCCGGCCACGCCGCGCCCGCGGTGAAGCCGGTGCCCGCCGTCGTCGGACATGAGCTGGTCAAGGGGGCGGGCAGCCCGCTGACCATCGCCCAGTGCCAGGCCGAGTGGGGCATCAACTGCTACACGCCCACGCAGTACCGGCAGGCGTACGACCTCAACCCGCTCTACCGCGCGGGCGTGACGGGCAAGGGCCGGACGATCGTGATCGTCGACTCCTTCGGCTCGCCGACGATCCAGCACGACCTGGACGTCTACAGCAAGCAGTTCGGGATGCCCAGCACCACGGTGCAGGTCGTCAAGTGGGGCGACGTGCCGCCCTTCGACCCGACCAACCCCGACCACACCGGCTGGGCCGGCGAGACCACGCTGGACGTGGAGATGGCGCACGCGATCGCCCCGGCCGCGCACATCGTGCTGCTGGAGACCGGCGTCGCCGAGACCGAGGGCGTCACCGGCCTGCCCGAGATGATGGACGGCGAGAAGGCGCTGATCGACCAGGGCGTCGGCGACGTCATCACCCAGAGCTTCGGGGCCACCGAGAACACCTTCCCGGGCTTCGACAAGGGCGACTTCTCCAGCATCCAGAACCTGCGCTACGCCTTCAAGGACGCGGCGCGGCGCGGCGTGACGGTGCTCGGCTCCTCCGGCGACGGCGGCGCCACCGACGCGACCGAGGACGGCAGCTCCAACTACCCGTACCAGGTGAACTCCTGGCCGTCCTCCGACCCGCTGGTCACCTCCATCGGCGGCACCCAGCTCCACCTGGACGAGGCCGGCAACCGCACCGCGCCGGAGAGCGTGTACAACGACTACGGCGCCGGCGGCGGCGGCCAGTCGCACGTCTTCGCCCGGCCGTCGTACCAGAACGGCGTGCGGAACGTGGTCGGCGCGCAGCGCGGCACCCCGGACATCTCGATGTCCGCGGCGGTCGACGGCGGCGCCTGGGTGTACTCCAGCTACGACCCGACAGCCGTCGGCTGGGACGTCTACGGCGGCACCAGCGAGGCCAGCCCGCTCTTCTCCGGCATCGTGGCGCTCGCCGACCAGGTCGCCGGGCACCGGATCGGCGACATCCACACCGCGCTGTACGCCCTCGCCAAGGGCACCGGAAAGTTCGGCGGGGTGGTCGACGTCAAGGACGGCACGAACAACTCCTACGACGGCGTCACCGGTTACACCGCGGTGAAGGGCTACGACATGGCCACCGGCGTCGGCACCGTGGACGCGGCCCGGTTCGTCCCCGCGCTCGCCTTGCTCGGCCGCCTGCACTGAGGTGAGCCGTCCGCGTTGAGGTGAGCCGTCCGGGGCCGCCACCGCGTGCTCCCCTCGCGGGTGCGGTGGCGGCCTCCGGCATGCCGGGGCCGGGTGTCGGGCCGGGGGTGCGGGCGGGGCGCCCGGGTCGGGGCGCGGCCCGGTACGCGGGTCGGTCGGCGCGGTACAGGGGTCCGCGCCGGCCGGCCGGCGGTGCGCCGGAACCGGTCAACCGCATTATTTGTAAGGGCTCTTGACAGTTGGGTGGTCCAGACCAAACAGTATGGGTCAGCATTGGTCCAGACCAGCATGGCCCGCTGTGCTGGGACCCCCACATCGAAGGGAGCGCGGTCCATGACCGGACCCGTTCGCAGACCACTCCGCGCCCTGCTCACCGGACTCGCCGCCACCGCCGCCGCGGCCGGCCTGGCGCTGACCGGCGCCGGCGGCGCGCACGCCGCCACCCCGCAGGCCACCGCCGCCACCGCACTGCCCAGCCACGTCTTCGCCCCGTACTTCGAGGCGTACAACGGTGACAGCCTCTCCGGGCTGGCCACCGCCTCCGGCAACAAGTACCTGACGATGGCGTTCATCCAGACGCCCTCGGTCGGCTCCTGCACGCCGTACTGGAACGGCGACACCTCCCTGCCGATCGCCTCCTCCAGCTTCGGCAGCGACATCGCCGCCATCCAGGCGGCCGGCGGCGACGTCATCCCGTCCTTCGGCGGCTACGCGGCCGACGACGGCGGCACGGAGATCGCCGACAGCTGCACCGACGTCAGCTCCATCGCCGCCGCGTACGAGAAGGTCATCACCACCTACAACGTCAGCCGGATCGACCTCGACACCGAGGACAACTCGCTGACCAAGGCGGCCGGCATCGACCGCCGCAACAAGGCCGTCAAGATGGTGCAGGACTGGGCGGCGAGCAACGGCCGTACCGTGCAGTTCTCCTACACCCTGCCGACCACCACCCAGGGCCTGACCACCGGCACCGCCGGCGACGGCTCCGGCCTGTCGGTGCTGCAGAACGCCGTCTCCAACGGCGTGAAGCTCGACGTCGTGAACCTGATGACGTTCGACTACTACGACGGTGCCACGCACAACATGGCCACCGACACCGAGACCGCCGCGCAGGCCCTGCACGACCAGCTCGCGCAGCTCTACCCGTCGAAGAGCGACGCGGACCTGTGGGCGATGATCGGCATCACCGAGATGCCCGGCATCGACGACTTCGGCGCCGCCGAGACCTTCACCACCGACAACGCCACCACCGTCTACAACTGGGCGGTCGGCAAGGGCATCAACACCCTGTCGTTCTGGGCGCTCCAGCGCGACAACGGCGGCTGCCCCGGCCAGGGCGGCTCGGACACCTGCTCCGGAGTCGCGCAGAGCACCTGGCAGTTCAGCCACACCTTCGAGCCGTTCAGCGGCGGTGGCAGCACCACCCCGCCGCCCGCGAACGACTTCTCGGTCGCGCTGACCCCGTCGGCCGGCTCCGTCGCCGCCGGGTCCTCGGCCACCTCCACGGTGAAAACCGCGGTCTCCGCCGGGTCCGCGCAGTCCGTCGCGCTGAGCGTCAGCGGCGCTCCGGCCGGCGTCACCGCGTCGGTCAGCCCCGGCTCGGTCACCGCCGGCGGCAGCGCCACCCTGTCGGTGGCCACCACCACCGCGGCGAAGGCGGGCACCTACACCCTGACCGTCACCGGCACCGCCGGCAGCACCACCCACACCGCCGCCTACACGCTGACCGTCACCGGTGGCAGCACCGGCGGCGGCTGCACCGCCGCGGCCTGGTCGTCCTCCGCGGTCTACGTCGGCGGCGACAAGGTCTCCTACGGCGGCCACACCTGGCTCGCCAAGTGGTGGACCACCGGCGAGACCCCCGGCACCACCGGCGAGTGGGGTGTGTGGCAGGACGAGGGCGCCTGCTGAGAACCCGCGCCGGCCGGGACCGAAGGCCCCTGGTCGCACGGAAGGTGACCAATGGCCGAACCGCTGGTGACGTCCAGGAAAACAGCCTGTGACCGGGCATATGACGGCTCCGGCCTCCGGTACGGTACGCCGTGGGCGGTGCCGCCCCGACGTCGAACAGCGGCCACCGATCCTCTAGAGTCTGACCGGATGTCTACGCGAATGTAGTCGATTCGGGACGGACCGGGCATCCCACGGGTATGCCCGGTCCGTCCGCACTTCCGGAAGACCGAAGACCAGAAGACCAGGGGACGGAAACCACCCATGAGCGCCATCGGCCTCGGCCAGGCCGCCATTCTCGGCATCGTGGAAGGACTGACCGAGTTCCTGCCGGTCTCCTCCACCGGCCACCTCAAGCTGGTTGAGGGCCTGATGAACATCCCCGTCGACGACGACGCGGTGGTCGGTTTCACCGCGGTCATCCAAGTCGGCGCCATCGCGGCGGTCTTCGTCTACTTCTTCCGGGACATCGCGCGGTTCGTCACCGCCTGGGTGCGCGGTCTGGCCCATCGCAGCGAGCGCGGCAACCACGACTACAAGTTCACCTGGTGGGTGATCTACTCCACCATCCCCATCGTCATCGTCGGGCTCGCCGCCAAACCGCTCATCGACGGGCCGCTCGGCTCCCTGTGGGTGGTGGCGTTCTCGCTGATCTTCGGCAGCGCGGTGATGTGGGCCGCCGAGCAGATGGCCCGGTTCAAGCGCGGCGAGGACCAGGTCACCGTGAAGGACGCGATGATCGTCGGCTGCTCGCAGATCCTCGCGCTGCTCTTCCCCGGCTTCTCCCGCTCCGGCGCCACGATCTCCACCGCCCTGATCCGGGACCTGGACCGGATGGCCGCCACCCGGCTGTCGTTCTTCCTCGGCCTGCCCGCACTCACCGGTGCCGGACTGTACGAACTCAAGGACGCCACCAGCGGCGGCGTCAGCACCTCCGCGCTCGCCGTCGGCACCCTCGTCTCCTTCGTGGTCGCCTACGCCTCCATCGCCTGGCTGCTGAGGTTCGTCGCCCGGCACTCCTTCAACTCCTTCGTGATCTACCGGGTGGTGATCGGCGTGGTGATCATCGGCCTGCTCGCGACCGGCACCGTCAATTCCTGACCACCCCCGACCGCGCGCCGGCGCCCGAACGCAAAAGACCTGGCCGACCCATCCCCCCACGGGTGGGTCGACCAGGCATCCGGGGGGCCGTTCCCCGGGCTTGCCGCGGTGGCGGCGACGCAGGTCAGGTCAACGTCGCCGCCACCGGGTCCCAGTCCTCCGGAAGCGTCGCCACCTCCGGAGCGCGGGATTCGAGTTCCACGAAGCCGTGCCGCTCCGCGGAATCCGTCACCGTGGCCATCAACTCCAGTACGTGCTGTGCCAGTTCGCCCGACGCACGGTGCGGCGCCCCGGTCCGGATACCGCGCGCCATGTCCAGCACGCCGATCCCGCGGCCCGCGGTCGTCCCCGCCACCGGCAGGTCCCGCCACTCCTCGTCGCCGAACGCCCGCACCTGGAGCGGCCCTTCGAACGTGTTCGGGTCCGGCAGCGACAACGTGCCCTCGGTGCCGGTGATCTCGATCATCCGCCGCGGCACCGACGAGTCGAAGCTGAACGTCGCCGACGTGCTCGGGCCCGACGCGAAGTCGAGCAACGCGTGCACATGCGTGGGCACTTCCACCGCGAACTCGGTGCCCGCCTTCGGCCCGGAACCGATCACCCGGTGCGAACGCGCCTGCCGCGCGCTCGCCGCGACCCGCTGCACCGGACCGAAGAGCGCCACCAGCGCGGTCAGGTAGTACGGACCGATGTCGAACAGCGGCCCGGCACCGTACTGGAAGAGGAACTCCGGGCTCGGGTGCCAGCTCTCCGGCCCCGGTCCCTGCGTCACCGCGACCACGCTGACCGGCTCGCCGATCAGCCCCGAGGCCAGCGCCCGGGCCGCCGACTGCAACCCCGCACCGAGGAACGTGTCCGGCGCGCTGCCCACCCGCAGGCCGCGCGACTGCGCCTGCGCGAGGATCTTCGCGCCGTCCGAGGGCTCCAGCGCCAGCGGCTTCTCGCCGTAGACGTGCTTGCCGGCCTCCAGCGCGGCCGAGGCGATCTCGGCGTGCGCGGCGGGGATCGTCAGGTTGATCACGATCTCCACCTCGGGGATCGCCAGCGCCGACGCCACGTCACCCGCGTGCGGCACCCCGTACGCCTCCGCCTGCACCCGGGCCCGGTCCACGTCCAGGTCCGCGACGGACAGCACCCGGACGTCCGGGAACGTGGACAGCGCCGTGAGGTACTGCGTGCTGATCACCCCCGCACCGACCAGCGCGACGCCGACCGGCCCGGAACCCGAACCGCTGGTCATGAAAGCCCCTCCTCCAGCGCCGTCAGGTAGGCGCGGCTCTCCGCGACGGCCTCGAAGATGTCCGTGGCGCACTCGTCCAGCTCCACGATCCGCTGCGCGTCCGGCGCCGCCGCCAGGATCGCCGGCACATCGATCACGCCCTTGCCGACCGCGGTGTGCGGCTGCTCCTTCACCCCGGGACCGTCCTTGACGTGCAAGGACAGCACCCGGTCGCCCAACGCCCCCAGCAGCGCGGGCACATCGGCGCCGCCGACCTGCGCCCAGTACGTGTCGACCTCCAGGAACACCTCGGGCGCCAGCTCGTCCGCCAGCACCTCCAGCGCGGTGCGGCCCTCGAACCGCGGCTCGATCTCCCACCAGTGGTTGTGGTAGCCGATCCGGATGCCGCGCTCGGCGGCCTTGGCGGCGAAGCCGTTGAGCAGGTCCGCGGTGCGGCGCAGCCCGTCGGCGGTGGTGAACTCCTCGTGCCCGATGCCGCCCGGGATGATCGCCAGGTCGGTGCCGACGGTGGCGACCGCGTCGAAGACCTCGCCCGCGTCCTTGTCGAACAGCGCGTAGGCGTGGGTGCTGGACACGCCGATGCCCAGGTCGTCGGCGAGCTTGCGGAAACCGGCCGGGTCGGCGGTCGGGTCGTACGTCTCCACCGAGCGGTAGCCGATCTCGGCGAGCCGGGTCAGCGTGCCGTCGCGGTCGGCGGCGATCTGGTCCCGGAGGGTGTAGAGCTGAATGCTCAAGGGTTTGGCCATCGAAGCGAAGCCTCCTGGAAGTACAGCGGCGAATGCGGGTGCGGGTGCGGGTTCTGGTGCGGGTACGGGAAAGCGGTGGGGCCGGCGCGGGCCGCCCGGTCGGCGCGCGGGACGGGCGTCACCCGACGATCAGCGGGCGCAGCGTGCGGTGGGCGATCTCCAGGCCGCGGGTGACCCGCTCCACGTCGCCGCTCCACACGGGGTCCTCGTGCTCGACGGAGAGCACCCCGGTGAAGCCGCCCTCGTAGAAGGTGTCCACCAGCCGGCGCCAGTCCACGTCGCCCAGGCCCGGGACCCGGTAGCGCCACCAGCCGCTGTCCCAGCCGTCGGTGCGCTCCACGGTGCGGCCGAAGAACCCGAACCGGTCCCGGGCCCGCGGGTCGAGCTGCGCGTCCTTGGCCTGCGCGTGCGGGATGCGGTCCAGATACGGCTTGAGGGCGGTGACCGGGTCGATGCCGAGCCACAGCAGGTGCGAGGGGTCGTAGTTGAGGTAGAAGCCGAGGTCGAACATCCACTCCCACAGCTCGGGGGAGTAGGCGAGGTTGCCCGGGTAGCCGTCGGGGTGCCACCCCTCCATCACGCAGTTCTCGATGATGATCTTCACCCCGCGCTCGCCCGCGTACTCCACCAGCGCGGGCAGTTCGCGCTCGGCCTGCGCGAGGTTCTCCTTCACCGACAGGCCCGGGTGGCGGCCGATGAAGGTACCGACGTACTCCACGCCGAGCAGCGCGGCCGCGTCCACGTTGGCCCGTACGTGGGCGGCGATCTCGGCGCGGCGCTCGCGGTCGGGGTGCAGGTTGTTCTCGTAGTACGCCAGCGCCGACAGCGTCAGGGAGTGCTGCTCGAACAGCCCGCGGACCGAGTCCGCCTCGGCCTTGCCGAAGTCCACCACGTCGATGTGGCTCGCCTCGAAGTCGCGCGACCCGGTGGACGGCCAGGTGGCGACCTCCAGCGCGTCGTAGTCGTGGGCGGCGGCCCAGCCGGCGATCTCGGCGAGCGGGAGCTGCGGAAGGCAGGCGGTGAGGAAGCCCAGCTTCATCTCAGGAGACCTCTTTCCAGGTCCGGTCGGCCGCCGAGCCGAGTACGGCCTCGGTCAGGCGCACCATGCGGGCGGCGTCGGCGAAGGTGGCGAAGGGCGTGGGGCGGGCGGTGTCGGCGGCGGGTACGGGAGAGCGCTCTCCAGTGTGCCTGGTGTTCGGCTGGTTCGGGTCGCCGGGGGTGGATTCCGTGCCCGGGAGAGCGCTTTCCGCCGTTCCTGAAGGAGTCGTGCCGGGCGCCGCGCCGTGGTTCGGGGGAGCGCTCTCCGAGGCGGGCGCGTCGGCCGCGCGGGCGGCGGCGTGCACGTCGCGGACGAACGCGGCGAAGCAGTCGAGGTAGCCCATCGGGTGTCCGCCGGGCACCACCGACAGCCGGGCCGCCTCGGGGGAGAGGGTGGCGGGGTCGCGCAGCACCGTGGCGTTCTCGCCGCGGCTGCCGACGAAGAGCGACTCGGGCGCCTCCTGGTCGAAGGCGAGCGAGGTGCGGCTGCCGTCCACCTCGAACCACAGCCGGTTCTTGCGGCCGGGCGAGATCTGCGAGACGGTCACCGACCCGCTCGCGCCGAGGTCGGTGCGGAAGAGCAGCTGCACCACGTCCTCGGTGGCGGGACGGCCGCCGGTGCGCGGCACCGTCTGGGAGAGCGCGGTCAGTTCGGCGATCCGGTGCCCGGTCACCCACTCCACCAGGTCGCACCAGTGCGAGCCGATGTCGGCGAACGCCCGCGACGGCCCGCCGGCCACCGCGTCCACCCGCCAGTTGGTGTCGTCCGGCAGCGACAGCCAGTCCTGGAGGTAGTGCCCGTGCACCAGCCGTACCTCCCCGGCCCGGCCGTCGAGCACCCGCGCGCGGGCCTCCGCGGCCATCGGGTGGTAGCGGTAGACGAACGGTACGGCCGCCACCTTGCCGCTGCGCGCGGCCAGCGCCGCCAGCGCGTCGGCGGTGGCCGAGGAGGTGGTCAGCGGCTTCTCGCACACCACGTGCTTGCCCGCGCGCAGGGCCAGTTCGGCCAGCCGGGCGTGCACGTCGTTCGGCGTGCAGATGTGCACCACGTCCACGTCGTCGCTGGTGACCAGCTCCTCGGACGAGTCGAAGGCCCGATCCACGCCGAGCGCGGCGGCGGCCTCCTTCGCCCGGGCCGGCGTGGAGGAGCTGACGCCGACCACCGGGGCGCCGCTGCGGCGCACGGCGTCCAGATGGACCCGGCCGATCATGCCGGTGCCGGCGATCGCCGTTCGCAGCGCGGGCGTGCCGGTCGCGCCGGGCGTACCCGGCGGGTTCTTTGCATTGGGCCCCGAGAGTGCCACCAAACTTCCCTCCATTTCGGCTCACGCAAGACGCTAGCCAGGGATGTTTCGGTTGACAATGGCAAAATTTACGCTAACTTCTGTCATAAATCGGCGGGCGGTCACGGGCGTGACGGCGGTCGCCGGGGTGACGGTCGGGTCGTTCGCCGGGCCGGTCGGGGCGCGCGAGAGTGCGGCGGGCCGGTCCCGGCGGGTGTGGGGCGCCGGGTGCCGTGCCGGGGGCGCTGCGGTGCCGGGTGTCCGGTTCGGCCGCGCCGGCGCGCCGACGTCGGTGCGTGCGGGGTCCGTTGTACGGGCGGGCGCGACCAACGGGCACGGGGTCCCGCCGTACGGTCCTGGCCCGGCGCCGGCGTCGGGCCGTACGGCGGGTACCGCACATCCGGCCGACCCGGGCAGGGACTGGCCGGGACCGTACGGCGCGCGCGAGGAGCGGCCCGGCCGGGGCGGCGACATCGATCGAGAGGGACAGGCGTACACGTGACCGCAGCAACCGACCGGCAGCTCACCTCGCTCAGCGAACTCGCCGGGCTCGTGGCGGGCGGAGCCACCCGCCGCAGCCAACTGGCCACCGCCACCGGCCTGTCCAGGGCCGCCGTCGCCCAGCGGGTGGACCTGCTGATCGACCGCGGCCTGCTGGTCGAGACCGGCACGCTGGCCACCGAGCGCGGGCGCCCGCCGCTGACCTTGCAACTCGCCTCGCGCACCGCCGTGGTGTGCGCGGTCGACCTCGGCGCCACCCACGGCACCGTCGCGATCTCCGAACTCGGCGGCACCGTGCTGGCGGAGGCCACCGAGGAACTCGACATCAACGACGGACCCGAGGCCGTACTGACCGCGCTCGACGCCCAGATCGGACGGATGCTCGCGGCCGCCGGGCACCCGGCCGAGCACGTCCGCGCGATCAGCATCGGCGTGCCAGGCCCGGTCGAGGCGAGCACCGGCACCGTGGTGCGCCCGCCGATCATGCGCGGCTGGGACGGCTACCGGGTGCCCGGGTTCTTCGCCGGCCGGCGCGGCGCCCCCGTCCTGGTGGACAACGACGTCAACATGATGGCGCTCGGCGAGTACGGCCACCGGCCCGCCGCCGCCCATCTGCTCTACGTCAAGGTCGGCACCGGGATCGGCTGCGGCATCGTCTCCGGCGGCGTCGTGCACCGCGGCGCCACCGGTGCGGCGGGCGACATCGGGCACATCGCGGTGCCCGGCCACGACGACGTGCTGTGCCACTGCGGCAACACCGGCTGCGTCGAGGCCGTCGCGTCCGGCGCCGCCGTCGCCGCCCGGCTGCGCGCGGCCGGCCTGCCCGCGGAGCACGCCGCCGACGTGGTGCGCCTCGTCGCCGAGGGCGACCCGCTGGCCCGCCGCCAGGTCCGGCTCGCCGCGCAGCGGATCGGCGACGTCCTCGCCTCGCTGGTCAGCTTCTACAACCCCGACACCATCGTGCTCGGCGGCTCGATCGCCTCCCTCCACGACGACCTGCTCGCGGACATCCGCGCCGCGGTCTACCGCCGGGCGCTGCCGCTGGCCACCCGGACCGTCGCCATCGAGACCACCGTGCTCGGCCGCCGCGCGGGCATCGAGGGCGCCCGCCGCCTCGCCGTCCAGCACCTGCTCTCCCCGGCGGGCATCGCCCGCTTCCTCGGCGCCTGACACTCCCGGTCCGCGCGGGATTCCGCCGCCCCGGACGGCGGTTCGGGCCGCGCGGGCGGCCGTGCGCTACGGAATTGCGCCGCGCGGCCCGCCGGAAGTACGTTTCCGCAGGCCGCCGGCACCGATGATGCGGCGGTGCGGGCCTCGGGGGGGAGCGGCGACGGCGCCGCGTCACAACGGTGCGGCGCTTGAACGGCGTTCGGCCGTGGACATCAGTGGGGGGACTTCATGGGCGACCTGACGTCGCGGACGGCACGGGCTCGGGCAGGGAGACGGGCGGCGCGGGCGCGGATGGCGCGGCGATCGGCGGCAGGGGCGATCTGCCTGGCCGCGGTGGTGGCCGCGGCGACGGCCTGCGGGAGCGGCGAGGACAGCCCGGGTGGTGGCCGCGGCGCGAGCGGCGGCACTCCTCGCCCGTCCGGTACGGCGGCGGCGTCCGGTACGGCCGACCCAGCCGGTTCCCGGTCGGCGGACCGCATGCTCGGTCAGCGGCAGTTGGAGCAGGCGGCGGTGGGTCCGGCGGACCTGCCCGGATCGGGATGGAGTACCGACACCGTGTCCGGCCGGGGCCCGGACGGCGTCGAGATCAAACACACGATCCCCGACGTCACCCGGCTGCCCCGCGTGTCCCCGGCCGCGTGCGCACCGCTCGGCGGCATCGCCATGGGACCGGTGAGCACCACCCGCCAGCACCACGCCGTTCTGATCCAGGACGTCCTGCGGACGGGCAAGGGCCACGATTCGGTGGAGGACGCGCTGCTCGCCTACCGACCGGCCGACGCCCGCGGGGTGATGACCGACCTGCGCGCATCCCTCAAAGCCTGTGACTCCTTCCCCGAACGCGACGGTGACCGGTTCGCCGACCCCAAGCCGCGGGCCACGCCCTCCGTCGGTGACGACGCCGTGGAGTACGACCTCACCCGGATCGTGGCGAGCGTCGACGACAGCGGTGATCTCGACGGCGGCAAACCCGCCAAGGCGCCCTTCCGCTTCCTCGTCGTCCGCAGCGGAGCCACCATCGCGGTCTTCTCGAACCAGGGTTTTCCCGGTGACCACCCGGTGATCCCCGCCGAGGTCGTGAGCGCGCAGATCGCCAAGCTGGCGAAGGCCGGCTGAGCCACCGGGCGTTTTCCGCCACGGCGGAACGCGCCGGTGACCGTACGCCGTTCCCGTGACCTGCGAACCGGTCGCCGGTCGGCGCCGTCCGGAGCGCGGTTTTGCTGGAATCGGGGGCCTCGGGACGGCCGGACGGGCATGCTAATGGCATGAAGGTGAACGGTGACGCTCAGGAGGAAGTGACCGGCCGGGAGTGGCCGCGGCCGACCGCGCCACCGTCACCGGTCGCGGCCGGGCTGTCCGCGCCCGCGGACGTGGAGACCTGGAAGGCCCGCAAGGCGTATCCGTCGACGTTGTTCGCCGGCGGTCCGGTGTTCGGCGTCGCCCGTGAACTCCCCGAGGGCGGCTGGACGTTGCGGCCGGGGTTCGCCGGGCTGGCCCCGCAGGACGCACGCGACGCGCTCGGCGCGCACTTCCGGGCACGCGCCGAGCGGTGCGCGGCCGACGGCGACGAGACCGGCCGCGCCCAGTACACCGAGGCGGCCGAACGCCTCGACTGGGAACGCCTGGACGAGCTGACGGTGGCCGGCGCGCGCTACCGCGTGGTGCGGGCCGAGCGCTTCATCCGGATGGGCCCCGACGGCCCGGAGCCGCCGCGCGGCACCGACCCCGACCGTACGGACCCCGCGCAGCCGCCGCTCGATCCCGCGGCGGACCTGACCATCGCGTCCGGCGGCGAGGCGGGGCTGTCGCCCGGCGTGCTGCGGGTCGAACTCCTCACCGCCCTGCGGAAGAACGGCACGGTGCCGCGCGACGTGCGCGAGGACTCCCGGGCCGCCGCGCGCACCCACCCGGGCGGGGTGCTGCTCCCGGCCACGTTCATGGCGGCCGAACGCGAAGGGGGACGCTGGCGGCCGCAGTCCACCGGCACCGCCGCCACCCCGCGCGACGCCCGCGACGGACTGGCCGTGCAACTGCGGGTGATGGTGCCCTGGCAGCATGAACTCACCGACGAGGAGCACGAGTTCTACAAGCGCGCCGCCGACCACCTGGACACCGACCAGGTCGACGAACTCGACGTCGCCGGCCGGCACTTCCGGATCATCCGGGTGGAGCGGCTGATCCGGATCGGGCCGGACGGACCCGAGGGCCCGCGCCCCTCCGACGTCGACCCGGTCCCGCCGGCCATGGTCCAGGAGCGCCAACTGCGCGAGCAGGGACCGGTCCAGGACGAGGAGGACGGCGACGCCGAGGCGAGCACGAGGAAGTTCATGGCCCTCCTCGACGAGGAGCGGCGGCGCCGCGAGCACCTGCGCGAACGCCCCTGACTCCCTTACGGCACCGCGCTGTTCGGGTGCGCGCGCTCCCGCTCGCCGGTTCAGGCCGTGCGCTGGGGCGCCCGTTCCGCCCGGCCCGCGGACGCCGAGCGCCAGCGGTGGTGGGTCGCGTACGAACTCCACGGCCGCCAGCGGGCCGCGCCCGCCACGGCCGGCTCCAGCAGGACATCGGGGTCGCCCAAGGCCCGCATCCGTATGTAGCCCGCCGTCCAGGGGTGCACGCCCGGCAGTGCCAGCAGGGCCCGTTCGGCCTCGTCGCGGTCCGCGCCCGGGTCCAGTCGTACCGCGCCCGACGCCAGCGCACGGGAGACCGCGCGTACCGCGGCCCGCCGCTCGTCCGGCACGTCCACCGCCGCCAGGTCCGCGTCCGCCAGGTCGGCCGGGCGCGGGAAGAGCAGCGCCAGCCCGCCGCTCGGTGCGGGGAGCGACTGCCCGTAGCAGGAGGCGAGTCGGTCGGTGGCCCGCCGGGCGCGGGCGGCCGTCAGCCCTTCGGTCAGCACCGCGCGCACCGCCAGTTCCTCGGGGTCCGCCGCCCCCGGTGAGCGGATGCCCGGGCGCCGCGCCACCAGCGGGGCCAACTCCTCGTCAGCGCAGAGCCGTTCGGCGACCGCGTACGGGTCCGCGTCCAGATCGAACAGCCGCCGCATCCGCTGCGTCGCGGTCGTCAGGTCCCGCAGGTCCTCCAGGTGCAGCCGGCATGCCAACCAGCGTCCCGTGCCGGCCTGTTCGGACACCTCCGCGACGCCCGCGCCGTGCGGCAGCCGCAGGGTCCGGCGGTAGGTGCGGCCGTGCGTGCGGCCGTGGGTGCGGCCCGGCCCGGACGGGCCGGCGGCCTGGCCCACCACCTCCTCGACCCCCGTGACCGTGCGCGCCGCCAGGTAGTCGAAGACCTGCCCGCTGTCGTAGGCGCCCCGGTACGCCAGCCGCAGCGGCACCCCGGCCGCGCCGTCGGGCCCCAACTCGCCCTTCCGGCCACCGGAATTCGCCCGCGCCGAGCGCAACTGGGTCGGCGTGGACGCGTAGATCTCCCGCATCGTCTCGTTGAACTGCCGCACGCTGGCGAAGCCGGCGGCGAACGCGATGTCCGCGGCCCGCAGGGACGTGGTCTGCAGCAGCACCCGCGCGGTGTGGCCGCGCTGGGCCCTGGCCAGCGCGATCGGGCCGGCGCCGAGTTCCGCGTTGAGCTGGCGCTGGACCTGGCGGGCGCTGTACCCGAGCCGTGCGGCCAGGCCCGCGACGCCCTCCCGGTCCACCACGCCGTCGCCGATCAGCCGTACCGCCCGGCCGACCACGTCGGCACGCGCGTTCCAGTCCGCGGAGCCCGGCACGGCGTCCGGGCGGCACCGGCGGCACGCGCGGAAGCCCGCGGACTGGGCCGCCGCGGCCGTCGCGAAGAACGAGACGTTCTCCCGTTTCGGGGTGACCGCGGGGCAGCTCGGGCGGCAGTAGATGCCGGTGGTCGACACCGCGAAGAAGAAGAGGCCGTCGAACCGTGCGTCTCGGCTTCGGACGGCCTCGTAGTTGCCCTCTTCCGTCGCCATGGTTCCCAGTATCGCCTGCCGGCCGTCCTCCGGCTGGCGCATTTCGGACCCGGTGCTCCCCGTGCTGAGGGCACCCTGACCTGCGGGGCGGCCCGGCTCTGTCGGTTCCGGGACCTTACGCGGGCGGCGGCCTCGCGCGGTTCCCCGCGCCCCTGGATACGTGCGGCGCCTCGTCACGTCGCCCCCGGGACTACCCTTGCCGCTGTCGGATCGCGACTTCACCCGGGGGGACGGCCGTGGCCGCTCGTGAACGGACAGCCGGTGCACCGGACTTGGCGGAGTTGACGCGACGGGCTGCCGCGGCCGCGGTGCCGGACCGGGACGAGGGCCTGGTCGTGTGCGAGAACCTGGTGCGGATCTACCAGACCGAGGGCGTGGAGGTCCAGGCGCTCCAGGGCCTGGACCTGGCCGTGGCCGAGGGCGAGATGATCGCGGTGATCGGGGCGTCCGGCTCCGGCAAGTCCACCCTGCTGGGCATACTCTCCGGCCAGGACGTGCCCACCGCGGGCTCCGCCGAGGTCGCCGGCCACGACCTGCTGGCGATGAAGCGCCGCGCCCGGCTGGAGTACCGGCGCTCCACCGTGGGGTTCGTCTGGCAGCAGACCGCCCGCAACCTGCTGCCGTACCTCTCGGCGGCCGAGAACGTGATGCTGCCGATGACCTACACCGGGGTGCGGCGCTCCGGGCGCCGGGCCCGCGCCGAGGAACTGCTCGACCTGCTCGGCGTCGGCCACTGCCGGGACCGTACCCCCGACGCGCTGTCCGGCGGCGAGCAGCAGCGGGTCGCCATCGCCGTCGCCAACGCCAACGAGCCCCGGGTGCTCTTCGCCGACGAGCCCACCGGCGAACTCGACACCGCCACCAGCGACGAGATCTTCGCCGCGCTGCGGCGGGCCAACGAGGAACTGGGCGTCACCGTGATCGTGGTCACCCACGACACGCTGGTGTCCGAACAGGTCCAGCGCACCGTCCGGATACGCAACGGCCGTACCTCGACCGAGGTGCTGCGGCGGGTCGCCACCGGCGCGGACGGCGTCGAGGCCCTCACCTCCGAGGAGTACGCGGTGCTGGACCGCAACGGGCGGCTGCAGATACCGCGCGAGTTCACCGAGCGCCTGCACCTGCGCAAGCGGGTGCGGCTCGCCCTGGAGTCCGATCACGTCGGCGTGTGGCCGGACACGGCCGCGCGCCAGGCGAAGGCGGCCGCCGACGCGGAGGGCGACGGGACCGGCCCCGTGCCGCCGCCGTCAGCCGAGGCGTAGCACCGCGCCCAGGCGGCGCCTGCGGGCGAGGACGGTCTCCGTGGCCGCCGCGACCAGGATCAGCAGGACCACGCTGCCGACCAGGGCGAGGGTCAGCGCGTAGTCGGTGCGCAGCGCCGGTTGCGTGGCGCCGCCGGTGAACTGGCGCAGGTTCAGCGTCGGCGCCATGAGCCGTGGTTCGACCACGCCGACCAGGGTGCCGCCCACGGCCGCGGCCGCCGCGAGCGGGAGCATCTGCAGGAAGTGCAGCGCCCCGGCCGCCTTGCCGCTGAGACCGAGCGTCCGCAGGAAGGAGGTGGTGCGGCTGCGTTCGTGCGAGGTGAGGATCAGTTCCAGGGCCACCGCGAGCAGGCCGGACAGGGCGGCGAGAACCGAAGCGGTGGCGTAGACGTTCTCCAGGCCGCGGGTCAGGCCGTCGTCGCGCAGGGCGCTGAGCGTCCCGGAGCGGGTGCGGACCGTTGCCAGCGGCCCGAGCGCCCTGGCCGCCGCCGACCGGAGGGCCGCCGTGCTGGTGCCGGGACCGTCGCCCAGGAGCAGCAGCACGGTGGTCCCGGAGGACTGCTGCGGCATGAGGTGGTCGGCGGAGGCGGCGGTGATCAGCAGCGGTGTCCCGGGCGCGAGTTGTGCCGTGATCGGGCCCAGCAGGGGGTCGCGCAGGTCCGCGGCGCTGAGGGTGCCGACGGGGTCCAGGGCCAGCTGCACGGGCGGACGGCCGTGGTCCTCGACGGTGGAGGTGAAGCCGCCGGTGCGCTCGCGCGCCCGCAGGGCGGGCGACACGACGGACGGCAGCGGGACGCCCGCGCCCGCGGTGGTGCCCGACGGGCCGGTCAGCGCGGACCGCAGGGTGCGGGCCAGCGGCGAGTGCGGGGCGAGGGCCGCCAGTTGCCGGGGCTCCACGGTGATCACCGCGACCGACGGGATCTCGGCGCCGTCGGCCTGCCCGACCAGATCCAGCGCGTGCAGATGCTGGAGGGCGGTACGTATCCCGCTCGTGCCGGTCAGCGCGTCCGGTGCGGGCGCGGTGTCCCCGGCGGTGGTCGCGGAGGCGTCGGCGCCGGTGCTCCAGGCCGCGCCCGCCGCCAGGCCGTCGCCGATCGTCCGCTGCACGAGCCCGCCGAACACGGCCGTGCCCAGCGTCAGGACCAGCACGAACAGGGCCAGCCCGGTCGCCGGGGCGTCGTGCGCGGCCCGGGCCGCTCCGATGAAGCCCACGGTGCCCTTGCCGCGGCGGGCCCGCAGGAGCAGCAGCCGCAGGGCGAGCGGGTAGAGCCGCAGCAGGATCAGCACGGTGGCCAGGGCCAGCAGCACCGGCACCGCGCCCAGCACCCAGTCGGGCCCCTGCGACCTCAGCGCGGCCACGCCGGCAGCCGCCGCGAGCAGCACGGTGACCTCCACGACCACGCGCCGGCGGCCGGCGACGGGCCGGCGGGTACGACGCCGGCGGGCGGTCCGTCGTGGCCGGGGCGGTTCGCGGACCGCGAGCCAGGTCAGCAGCGACACCGTCAGCGCCGCGGTCGCGGCGAGCACGGCCGCGGACAGCGGCCGCGGAGTCCCGGAGACCCCGGTGGGAGCGAGCAGGCGGCCGCCCGCCCAGCCGAGCAGCGCGGCGATCACCACCACCGGCCATGCCACGGCACTGCGCAGCAGGACCAGCCGCGCCGTGGAGGCGCCGCGCGCACGCTGCAACCGCAGGTGCTCCTTCCGCCGGCGCAGCAGCAGCCGTACGGCGACCGCCGTCGTGGCCAGCGCGACCGTGGCCAGCGCGTCGACGGCGAACGTGGCGAGCCCGCGGGCCTGGTGGTCCTGCGCGGTGAAGGTGCCGACGAGCGGTGTCAGCGCGTCGGTGACCGTCAGCGGTCCCGTGTGCTGGCTGCCGACCGCGCAGCTCTCGCCGCCGGTGTACGCGTCGGTCCCGCGGCACAGCGCCCGGTCCAGGTCCGTGCCGTAGCGGGACAGCGGGCCGCTCAGCGCGCGGGCCCGGTCGAGCGCCGACTGGCGCAGGTCGGCCCGCAGCTGCCAGGTCACCGAAGGGCCGGGCACCCCGGCCGCGGCCAGCCGGTCGGCGGCGTCGGTGCCGACCAGGCCATTGACGGCGAGCACCGTGCCGCCGGCGTGCTGGGCCGGGTGGCGGGAGGGCTGGACCAGCGACGGCCGGTTGCCCCAGAAGTCGTCGGCGCCGGCCGCGGTCCGGAAGATCCCGCTCACCACCAGCCGCGCGTCGGGCGACCTCTGCAGGGCCGGTACCCGGGCGAACTCGACGCCGAGCCGGCTGCCGGTCCGAACCCCCAGTGCCTGCGCGGTGGCCTGCGACAGGCCGATCTGCGGCGCCGCGCCGATCGGCGTGCGGTCGGCCGGCGCGTGGCCGCTGACGTAGCGCAGATGCGCCCGCGCGTCCGGCAGGTGGCTGATCGCCAGTGTGGTGCTGCTGCCCGTCTCCCCGGGTGGGAGCGGGGAGGTGAGGGTGGCCGGGTTGTAGTCGTAGCCGCCGCTGCCGGCGAAGCTGAGATGCCGCGCCGCGGAGCCGCTGAGCCGGTGGGACAGGGCGCGGCCGTCGCCGAGCAGGGTGGCCATGTCCAGGGCCGGCGGGCCGGAGTTGAAGACCTCCGGCACGGTGCTCAAGGTGATCAGGGGGGCGCCGGCCTGCGCGGCGGCGACGCGTTGCCGTAGCGCCCGGTCCTCCTGGCGGCCCGCGAGCGAGGGGGCCCACGCGCACATGCCCGCCAGCACCAGGACCAGCACCGCCAGGCAGGCGAGCAGCGGCAGATCGCCCCGGGCCTCCTTGCGGACCAGGCGCAGCGTCATCGCCGCACCCGTGCGCCTGCCCGGACCCGGACCCGGACCCGGACGTGCGGCGGGACCCGGCCCCGTATTCGTATCCGCGGCGGTACCCGCACCCGTGTCCATATCCCTGCCTCCGCCCGGGACGCGTCGCGCGGTCCGCCCGGTCCGGTCCTGCCCGGTGACGCGCCTCAACGGTCTTCCCCCGCCCGCAGCACGCGCACCAGGTCCACCCGGGCCAGCAGCCGGGCCAGCGCCAGCACGACCGCACTGACGGCGAGCGCGGTCGCCACCGCGGTCAGCGCCACGGTCCGCCAGGGCATGACCAGCGGCAGCGGCGGATACGGTGCCTGTCCGCTGTCGTCCACGGTGACCAGCGGCAGCACCGCCGACGCCAGCCCCATGCCCATCAACGCCCCCGGGATCACCGCGAACAGCGCCAGACCGACCTGCTCCGTACCCAGCAGCGCGGCCAGCCGTCCGGAACCGACGCCGATCGCCCGCAGCAGCGCGAACTCCTTGCGGCGCTGCCGGGCGGAGATCACCGCGTGGACGGTGAAGGCGATGACCGCGAAGCAGGGCGCCAGGTCGCGCACCAGCTCCAGTACCCGGCGCAGCCCGCTGCGGAACGGGTCGGACCGCAGCGCCGCGGCGGCCTGCGCCGTGGTGGTCACCCGGCCCAGCGCGGGCTGTGCCCGCACGGCGGCGGCCGTGCGCGCGCTGTCGGTGCTGCTGACCCACCAGAACGCCGGGTCCTGCTGCGGGGCACCGGCGCGGGTGAGGGCGCCGGCGAGCAGGCGCTGGTCGGCGATCAGATGCCCCTGCCCGCTGCCCAGTCCGCGCGGCGAGCCGACCCGGCCCACGACCTTGGCGGGCACCGGGGCGCCGCCGCCCAGGTCCAGCGTGGTGGCGCTGCCCACGGTGAGGTGGCCCTCGCGCAGTGCCTGCGCGTCGGCGCGCACGGGAAGCGGCGCCGGTCCGCCGGCGGGCCCGGCCAGCAGCCGCACCTCACTGTCGGGCTGGGTCCTGTCGTCGTCGGCGCCGTCGGTGGCGTCCCCGCCCGGAGTCCGCTGACCGGTGCTGATCGTGGTCCGCAGGACGGCGGAGCCGCCGGCGCGGATCGAGCACACCCCCGGGAAGCCGTAGACGTACGCGCCGGACGTGTCCCCCCGGCAGGCTCCCGCGGCGGCGTCCGCGGCGGCCGCGGTGCCGTCGCTCCACACCTGCCCCCGCGGCAGGGGAGCGGCCCAGCTGTCCGCGGTGCCGCGCGAGCCGATCCGGAGCAGGTCCAGGTCCAGCCGGGCGGGCGCCACCCCCACCTGCGGCAGGACGTTGATCGCGGTCACCGTCAGCGGGTACGCGCGCGGGCGGCCGCCGCCGAGCGCGACGTCCAGGGGGATCGCGAGGGTGTGCCGGGCGCCGTCGGCGGCGGGCAGGGCGGTGGACAGGGTGCTGTCCAGTCCGGCCGCGTCCTGCACGACCAGTTCCAGGTGGGGCGGGGCGGTGTTGCCGTCGCTGCTCAGCTTCTCGTCCAGCATTAGCGTGGTCGGCCGCCCCGGGAGGGTGATCCCGTACGCGGTCGGGGTGGACGTACCAGCCGGGGAGGCCGCACCGGGCGCCGTGGACGTGCCGGGGACGGCCCCGCCGATGGTGGCGTCCAGCTCCTCGCCGGTCCCGCCGGGCAGGTTCACCGTCGCCTGGGTCACCGGCGTCACGGCCGTCACCGCGGGCAGCGCCCGATAGGCGGCGCCCAACACCTCGGCGGGGTAGTCGTTGTCCTGGCCCGGATCGATCCTGACGTCCGCGCCGACCGTGAACGCGGCCTGCTCGGAGGCCAGACCGCCCAGGCACGCCAGCGCGGTGGTGGCGAAGGCGCTCACCGACACGGCCAGGCACATCAGCACCACCGGGCCGGCGTTGCGCGCGGCGCGCCGGCTCAACTGCCACCCGGCCAGCGCGGGGACCAGCCCGCGGCCCCGGCGGCCGAACGCGTCCAGCAGCCGGGAGGTCAGCGGCAGCAGCCGCAGCAGCAGGAGCGCGGCGGCCCCGCTCGCCACGGCCGGGACCAGGACCATCACCGGGTCCACGGACACGCCGCCGATCCCGCCCGCGATCAGCGAGCGGTGCCGCCGCAGTTCCAGGAACCCCAGGATCGCGACGGCCGGCAGCGCCAGATCGGCGCCCCACCGCTGCGCGACGGCCGCCCGCGCGCCCCGGCCCGCCCGCAGCCGCACCGTCGGCAGGACCGGCAGCAGGACCGCCGCGGCGTGCACCAGCAGGGTCAGACCCACCGCCGCCCAGGCGTCGGCGCCGCGGCTGCCGGGGTGCAGCAGCCCGGCCAGGTACGGTGCCGCGACCGCGGCCGGTACGCCGGTGACCGCCCATTCGGCCGCCGCGCCGCGCAGCAGCCGCGGGGTGCCCGCGCCCCTGGCCTGCTGGAGCGCCAACTCGTCGCGCCGGCGCACGGTCATCTGACGGGCGGTCAGCAGCAGGGTGGCGAGCGCGAGGACGGCCAGTATCACGCTCGGCAGATACAGCGCGGACCGGGCCGCCACGGTCGGCACTTCCAGGTCGTCGATCGCCTCCGGAAGACCCGAGGACACCGCCAGGTCGTCCAACGACGGCCGCTGCCCGTGGAACACCGACACGTCGCTCTGGCTGCCGGTGAAGCCGCGCACCCGGTCGTGCAGTCCCGCCAGGTCTCCCGCGCCGAGGTGGGAGAAGTCCGGCTGTACGCTCCAGCGGGCCGTCACGTGCCCGTTCAGCACGGCGCTTCCGTTCAGGGCCGCCGCGGAGACCACCAGCAACTGCTGGCTGCTGCTCTCGCCCTCGGTCAGGTCACCGGCCATCGCGGGCCAGAACCCGACGGCTCCGGCCGCCCGGAAGACGCCGGAGATCCGCAACGTCATGGTGCGTCCGGCGGCGTCCTTCAACCGTACGCGCGAACCCGGGTGGAGCTTCAGGCGCTCGGCCAGCGGCTGGGGCACGGCGGCGTCCACCGGGGCCGTCGAACCCGTGGAGACGCGGACCTCGGGCAGCGAGGTGAACGCGCCGGCCGGGGCGTCCGCCGTGCCGGCCGGCCAACTCCCCGCGACCAACTGCCCGTACCTGCCCGGGTCCTGCACCGCGACCGGGTGCAGCCCGCTGCCGCCGGGCCCGCGCGGCGGCCCCTCGACGCCGTCGACACCGGTCACCGACACCGCCGAAGTGCCCAGTAACCCCACGGACGTTCGCTGCGGCACGCTCCCGAAGACCCGCGCGGCGGCGGCCCGTACACTCCGGTCGGCGGCCGCCATCCCCCCGGCCCGGAACGACGCGTTGACCGACACCTGCGCGTCGATGTCGGCGGCCAGCCGCCGGTCCGCCTCGGACTCCACCGAACGCCCCGCCAGCGTCACGAGAGTTGCGAGGGCGGTCGCGCACAGGAGTACGGTCACCGCGACCGCGGCCAGCACCAGGCCGTGCTGCGTCGAGCGTCTCGCTGCCGCGGGAAGGCGGCGCGGTGCGCGGGTGACGGCCGTTCCGACCACGTGAACCCCCGTCCGCGGTCTCGAACATGTGACGTAGCGGTGCGTCGCAGTCCTACCAGGCCGCGCCCCGCCGACGCAATGTCGGTCCCCCTGAGGGTGCCCTGACCCCCCGGGTTGCCCCGTCCTGTCGGCTGAGGGACCACCCGCCGGTGGTGGGCTTGTCGCGCAGTTCCCCGCGCCCCTGGGTTGCTGCGGAAGGAGCCGCAGCAACCCAGGGGCGCGGGTGGTCCCGGGGCCGGGAAAGGGGCAGCCCGGGGGGTCAGGGGCGCCGTCTCACCGTGCGGGGGCCCGTGACGTCGGCGCCCACGGCGACCACGCGGGAGCGGAGGCCGCGGTCGGCGGTGACCACGAGACAGGGACGGGCTTCGCCCCCGTGGCCGCTTTCGCCTGCGCGGGCCTCCGCCGCCACCTCGGCGATGAGGTCGTCACCGCTGCCCGGCGCGGAGCGGACCGTCACACCGGGGACGGAGCCGACCCCGCGGGCCGCGCCCTCCACGACGAGGACCACGTCCAGGGGGACGCCGACCGTCCAGGGCGGCGCGGGGCCGTCCGCGGGAAGCCCGGCGGTCGCGTAGGGCACGAGAGCGTCACGCAGGCGCTCGGCGGCCGCGTACCGGTCGCGCCACCAACCGTCCGGCACGGAGCCGACCACGTTCGCGCCGTCGACGACGAGCAGTGGTCGTTCGGTCACGCCCCCCACCCTCGCACACGCGCCTCACTGCAGCGGGGGCGCGGCCGGCTCGGGCTGGGGTGTCGGCGGGATCGGGTCCGGCGCGGGGGAGGGCGGTGTCGGCTCGGGGCCGGGAGGCGTCGGAACGGGATCGGGAGCCGGCCCGGGTACCGGGTTCGGCGTGGGGTTCGGTACGGGGCTGGGTCCGGGTCCGGGTCCCGGCGTCGGGTCCGGACCCGGCGAGGGGCCGCCGGGGCGCGGCGGCGTCGGCGTCGGGAATGGCTCGGTCATCATGTCCTCCCAGGTCGGTACGGCACGGGACGTGAACGCGCCCCGCGATCGACGCCCTGTCGCTTACCCGATGCCCCCGCGGGCATGCCGCCCGCGGCCCGTGCGGGTGAACCCGGTGAGGATCGGCAACCGTGTCCCCATCCGCCATGTCCCTCCGGGCAACCCCATCCCGAGGAAGGGAGCCGAACCCGTGCCCATGGACCGCAGAGTCCCCGCGCAGCGCCTCGGCGGCGCCGACGGCCTCGCCCATGTCGTGATCACCGCCCGGGACGAGGCCAGCGCCTACCGGGTCTTCGACGCGCTGGTGGAGCGCTTTCCCGGCGTCGAGGCGCCCGTCCCGTGGCCCGCCCGCCCCGGCCTGGTCGCGCTGCGCGTCCTCACCCCGACCCTCCTCGCGCCCCTCGGCCCCACCGTCGGCTCGCCGCCGTCCCCGCCCCCGCCCCCTCCCTCGGACCGCCCGCACGGCCGCTCCCGCACGTCGCGTCCGTCATCGGGTGATAATGGCCATGATGACCATCATTCCGGCAAAAGCGATAACCGTCCCCGAAAGTGACGAAGCCACCCTGGTGATGCGTCGCGCGTACGTGGTCCCCGGTCCCCGGCCCGACCCCGGAGCAGTTGGATGACAGCTCGCAAGCGCCTGGCCCGCGGCCGCTACGACCCCCGCGTGGGCCCCTCCGTCTCCGGCCGTCCCGTCTCCCCGGCGATCGGCCCGGAGGAGCGGCTCGCCATGAACGGCATGGGCAGCTTCGACTGGGACCTCGACCAGGGCGTCTTCGACCTCGACGAGGCGGGGCTGCGCGTGTTCGACCTGCGGCCCGAGGAGTTCAACCGCAGCCCCGACGCGCTGGTGCTGCGCGTCACCCACGAGGAGGGCGACCGGATCGACCGCGAGCTGCGCCGCGCCATGCAGTCCGGCCGGCGCAGCTACGGCGGCTACTTCCAGATCACCCGCCGGGACGGCGTCAAGCAGTGGACCCACACCCAGGGCACGATCCTGCGCGACGAGCACGGCTACGCGCACCGCGTCGTCGGCATCGTCAGGGACGCCACCGACGACCTCACCCAGGCCCCGCCCGCCGCCGCCCCCGCCGACGGCGAGGTGCCGCCGCGCCACAGCTTCTCCTCGATCGTCGGCCGTATCACCGAGGCGCTCTCGCACGCCGTCACCATCGACGACGTCACCGCCGTGCTGACCGGCGTCGGGGGCGTCGAGCGGTTCCGCGCGGACGGGCTGACCCTCTCGCTGGTGGAGGGCAGCAACATGAGGTTCGTCGCCACGGCCGGCGAACTCATGCGCGGGGTGCCCTCGTTCAAGCCGGTCCGGCTGATCGAGTCACTGCCGCTCGCCGACACCGTGCTGACCCAGCAGCCCCAGTTCTTCGCCGACAACGACGAACTGGAGGCCCGCTTCCCGTTGGCGCGCCCGTTCGTCGAGAAGATCGGGATGGACGCCTGCGCCTTCCTCCCGCTGATCGCCCAGTCCCACTCCATCGGCGGGCTCGCCCTCTTCTACCGCGGCCGCACCCGGTTCAGCCGCGAGGACCGGGAGCTGTGCGCGGCGCTGGCCGGCATCCTCGCCCAGTCCCTGCAGCGCGCCATCCTCTTCGACCAGGAACGCGAGTTCGCCACCGGACTCCAGGCCACGATGCTGCCCCGGCACGTCCCGCGCTTCGACGGCGCCGAGATCGCGGTGCGCTACCACGCCGCCTCCAGCGGCCGGGAGGTCGGCGGCGACTGGTACGACGTCGTGGCGCTGCCGCAGAACCGGGTCGGCCTGGTGGTCGGCGACGTCCAGGGGCACGACACCCACGCGGCCGCCGTGATGGGCCAGTTGAGGATCGCCCTGCGCGCCTACGCCGCCGAGGGACACCCGCCGTCCACCGTGCTGGCCCGGGCCTCCCGCTTCCTCGCCGAACTCGACACCGAGCGCTTCGCCACCTGCGGATACGCCCAACTCGACCTCACCACCGGCACGTTGTGGACCGCGAGGGCCGGCCATCTCGGCCCGCTGATCCGGCACACCGACGGGCGTACCGGCTGGCCGAACGTCCGCGGCGGCCTCCCGCTGGGCCTGGCCACCTCGTTCGACCTCCAGGAGTTCCCCGAGACCCGGCTCGACCTGGTCCCCGGCGAGACCCTGGTGTTCTGCACCGACGGCCTGGTCGAGGAGCGCGACGCGGACATCACCATCGGCATGGAGGCGCTTGCCGAGGCCGTCCACCACGGCCCGCAGCGCGCCGAGGAGTTGGCCGACCACCTCGCCGACAACCTCTGGCAGCGCTGGGGTTCCAACGACGACGTGGCGCTGCTCATCCTGCGCCGCTCCCCGGACCCCGGCACCACCCGCGCGCCCCGCATCCACCAGTACGTCCACCAGGCCGACCCCGAGGGGCTGGCAGACGCCCGGCTCGCGCTGCGCCAGGCCCTCACCGCCTGGGAGCTGGACGACCTGTCCGACGACATCGAGCTGGCCGCCGGCGAACTGCTCGTCAACGTCCTGCTGCACACGGAGGGCGGCGCCGTCCTCACCCTCGAAGTGCTGCCGGAACCGGTGCGCCGGGTCCGGCTGTCCGTGCAGGACCGCTCCAGCGTCTGGCCGCGCCGCCGTACCCCCGGCGAGGCCGCCACCTCCGGCCGCGGCCTGCTGATGATCGACGCGCTCGCCGACAACTGGGGCGTCGAACCGCGCGGCGACGGCAAGGCCGTGTGGTGCGAGTTCGGCCCCGAGGACGGCGAGGACGGCGAGGACGGGGAGGGCGACGAGGACGGGGAGAGCGACGAGAGGGCCGAGGGGGAGGGCGGCGGGGGCGGCGGCGGGGTCACCGACACCGACCCCACCGCCTGACCCGTGCTCAACTCACGTTCAGCGCCGTGTCGTCGATGACGAACGAGGTCTGGAGCTTCGACCCCTCCACGCCGGTGAACTTCACCGTCACCGTCTGACCCGCGTACGCGCTCAGGTCGAAGCTGCGCTGCGTGTAGCCGGACGCCGCGTTCGTGTTGGAGTACGTCGCCAGCGTGGACAGCACCGTGCCCGAGGAGTTGAGCACCTGTGCGGTCAGCGTGTCGTACGCCGTCGTGCCCGTCTCCGCGGTGTCGATGTGCAGCCAGTAGCTCAACGAGGCGGAGCAGCCGGACGGGATGGACACGCTCTGTGACAACGTGTCGTTGGTGGCGGTGCCGTAGCCGTCCAGCCACGCCTTGTACGAGCCGGTGTGCGCGGCCTCCGCGGTGGCGTTCGTGATCACCTTGCTGCTCGCCGTCCAGCCCGTGTTGCCCGACTCGAAGCCCGGGTTGGCGAGCAGTTGCGCGGAGGTGCAGCCGCCCGAACCGCCCGTGGTGGAGCCGGTGGTGGAGCCGGACGACGTGCCCGAGGACGTACCGGAGGAGGTGCCTGACGACGCGCCTGACGACGTGCCGGAGCTGGTGCCTCCGGTGGTGCCGCCGCTGCCGCCGCCGGCCAGCCACGCGGTGGCGTTGAGCGCGAGGGCCGCGTCGGTGCCGCGCGTGTCGTTCCACCCGTCGTACAGGGTGTTGCCCGACTGGCCGGTGCCGTCGTCGACCGGCGAGCTGTCACCCCAGATCGCCACCCGGCCGCTGCCGAAGGTGCTGGTGACGAAGAACGCGCCGGTGTTGCCGGAGTAACCCGTGCGGTACAGCAGCCCCTTGACGGCCGAGTTGTCGGCCGGCTTGAGGGTGAAGGTGGTGCCGTCCGCGATGATGCTGCCGGTCACGGTGCCGAACGGGCCGTGCAGCACCGGGTCGGAACTGTCGCTGATCGCCTTGGGGGTGTCGGTGCTGATGTCGAGCAGGTCCACGGAGAAGCCGAACGGGTCGGAGTTGTCCACCCCGTTGTTGGTCAGCAGGTCGTTGATCACCTTCGGCGAGTCGTAGCCGTCGTTGTTCCGGTCGCTGCCGTTGTGGTCGGAGATCAGGAACAGGCCGCCGCCGTTCTTGACGAACGTCATCACCGCGGTCTTCTCGGCGGCGCTCAGCTGGGTGTTGGGCTCGTCGAGCACGAACTCGTCGAAGTTGCTCAGGTCCTGCGGGTTGGAGGAGTCGCCGTAGGTGATGGTCTTGCCGGACGGCAGCGTCGCCAACTGGTAGCCGCCGGCCTTCTGCAGGGCCACGCCCCACGACGACAGCGCGCCGGTCCAGTCGGTCTCCTTGCTCGGCGAGGAGTTCTCGCCCAGCGGGTCGGGCTGGCTGGTGCTGATGATCCAGTCGGCGTTGCCGGCCGTCTCGGCCTTCGTGTTGTCGAACAGCACGCGGTGGGTCGCGGCGGCGGCCGGGGCGGCCCCGGTCCGCGGGTCGGCCGCGGCCTGCGCGCTGCCGCCGGACAGCCCCAGACCGCCGAGCGCGGCCACCGCGCCCAGCGCGGCGATCGCGCCGACCAGCACGCGGCTGCGGGGGACCAGCGGGACACGCGGCAGCCGCGGCGCCCGGTCGGCGTCGGCGGTACGGGATCTGCGGGGCGAGCCGGTGGTGCCAGGGACTCGGAAAGCGGGCATCCGTCAACCTCCAGGTGGGGGGGTGCAGGGGGGAACCGTCATCGGAAGCGGGCGTGCGGGTGCGGTACATGGTGCGCCACCTGATTCTCCGCGCGTAGAGCCCGAGAAGCATGTGTCTGGTGTGACGAATCGGTGAACGTCCCTCGAAGCACACGAGTGCGCGGCGGTCCCGGGCGCCACCACGGTGGCCCCCGTGCTGTCGCGGACCGGGCCGCGGCGGGTGACGATGGCTCCGGGCCCGCGGGCACCCGGCGCTGGTACGGGTATCGGCACGGCACCCGGGTAGGGGCACGACAACGGCACAGCACCGCACCGGGGGGCAGAGGAGGAGCAGCAGATGCCCATCGCCACCGTGGACCCCGCCACCGGCCGGACCCTCAAGACGTTCGAGCCGATGGACGCGGCCGCCGTCGAGGAGCGGATCGCCCGGGCGGAGAGCGCCTTCCGGGAGCACCGCGAGACCGACTTCGCCACCCGGGCCGCACTGATGCGCGCCGCGGCCGACCTGCTGGACAGCGAGCGCGACACCATCGCGCGGACCATGACCACGGAGATGGGCAAGACCCTCGCTGCCGCCCGCGCGGAGGCCGCCAAGTGCGCCAAGGCGATGCGCTGGTACGCCGATCGGGCCGAAGGGCTGCTGGCCGACGAGCACCCCGACCCGGCCGACGTGGCCGACAGCGGCGCGCACCGCGCGGTCGTCCGCTACCGCCCGCTCGGCGTCGTGCTGGCGGTCATGCCGTGGAACTTCCCGCTGTGGCAGGTGATCCGCTTCGCCGCGCCCGCGCTGATGGCGGGCAACACCGGCCTGCTCAAGCACGCCTCGAACGTCCCGCAGACCGCGCTCTACCTCGGCGACCTCTTCCACCGGGCGGGCTTCCCCGAGGGCTGCTTCCAGACGCTGCTGATCGGTTCCGGCGCCGTGGAGGATGTGGTGCGCGACCCGCGGGTGGCCGCCGCCACCCTCACCGGCAGCGAGGGCGCCGGCCGCGCGGTGGCCGCGGCGGCCGGCGACGCGATCAAGCCGACGGTGCTCGAACTCGGCGGCAGCGACCCGTTCGTGGTGATGCCGTCGGCCGCCGCCGAACTCGACGCCGCCGCGTCCACCGCCGTCACCGCCCGGGTGCAGAACAACGGCCAGTCCTGTATCGCGGCCAAGCGGTTCATCGTGCACGAGGACGTGTACGACGCGTTCGCCGAGCGCTTCGTGGCGGCCATGGAGCGGCTGACCGTCGGCGATCCGACCGCCGAGTCCACCGACGTCGGGCCGGTCTCCACCGAGCAGGGCCGCGCCGACCTGGAGGAACTGGTCCAGGACGCGCTGTCCCGGGGCGCCGAGGCGCTGTGCGGCGGCCACCGCCCCGCGGCACTCCCCGACGGCTGGTACTACGAGCCCACCGTGCTCGCCGGCGTCACCGACGCGATGCGCATCCACCGCGAGGAGGCGTTCGGCCCGGTCGCCACCCTCTACCGGGTGCCCGACCTCGACGCGGCCGTCGCGCTCGCCAACGACACGCCGTTCGGGCTCAGTTCCAACGTCTGGACCCGCGACGCGGACGAGCAGCGCCGCTTCGCCCGCGACCTCGAAGCCGGTGGTGTCTTCTTCAACGGGATGACCGCCTCCCACCCCGCCCTGCCCTTCGGCGGCGTGAAGCGCTCCGGATACGGCCGGGAGCTGTCCGCGCAGGGCATCCGGGCGTTCTGCAACGTCACCACGGTGTGGTTCGGGCGCTGAACGGAGCAGGGCGCGGCGGCGTGCGGGCCGTACTGGCGCGGAGGGCGGCGGAACCTCTCCGCGCCGGTGTCAGGGCCGGTCCGGCAGGGTGCGCAGCGCGGCCGCGGTCAGGGTGGAGGCGGTGCGCACCGCGCTGGCGATCGCCGCGTCGGGGGCGAGCCCGCACAGGTCGGTGAGGCAGAAGAGCGCCTCCGCGCTGACGGCCACCGCGAGGTCGCGTTCGAGCTGGGCGAGCCGTTCGGGGTCGGCCGCCAGGAACGCCTCGCGGACGGGTTCGAGGGCGTGCTCGATCAGCCCGAACCGGATGCCCGGCCGGGCGCTCGCCGCCTCGGGGCGGGTGATGGTGGCCGCGATCATGGCCCGCACCGCGCCCTGGCGGGCGAGGGTGCCGCGCAGCAGGAACGCGCAGGCGAACGCGACGCGTTCGACCGGATCGGTCGACCCGGCGACCGGCGCCAGCGCGTCGGCGGGCTCCGGCCAAGCGCCGGCCAGCGCCTCGCCGATCAGCGAGGCGAGGTCGGGGAAGTACCGGTAGGCGGTGGCCTCGGAGACCAGCGCGGCGCGGGCGATCTCCGGCATCGTCACCTCGCGGCCGGACCCGACGAGGTCGCGCGCGGCGGCGATGATCGCCGCGCGGGTGCGCTTCTTCTGGTTGCTGCGCCCGGTGGCGGCCGGTGCGGTCATCGTCCCGTTCCTTCCTGTCTGTCAGCCTTCATCGTAGCACTGGACTCTCTTCATGAGAGTTGACTTGCATGATGAGAGCGAGCGTCCTACCTTTGTGAGAGCGAACTCTTACGAATGAGTGAAGGAGCTGGCAGCCATGACCGAGGTCTCCGTGATCGGCCCCGACGGCGGCGAGGTGATCGAGCTGGGCGGGACCCGGATGCGCATCCTTGAGGACGGCGCCACCACCGGGCACCGGCTCGGCATCGGTGAGATCACCATCGCCCCGCACACCGAGGGCCCGCCGCAGCACCGGCACGCCGAGCACGACGAGGGCTTCTACGTCGTCTCCGGCACCGTGCACTTCACCGTCGGCGACACCGTCCACGTCGCACCGGCCGGGTCGCTCGCGATGGTCCCGCCCGGCGCACCGCACACCTTCGCCAACCACGGCGACGAACCCGCGGTCGTCCTCAACACCTTCACGCCCGACCTGTACGTGCGGTACTTCCGCGACCTGCGCGACATGATCGCCGCCGGCCAGCAGTTGGACCGGCAGGCGACCATCCGCACCATGAGCCGCTACGCCACCGTGCCGGCCGACGACTTCGCGTGAGCTGCGGCCGTTCCGGCCGTCGGCCCCTCGCCGCCGACCGGCCCGCGTCCTGCCCGGCCCTGACCCGGCTCGACCCGCACCGACTCGCATCGCACCGACTCGACCCGCCCGCATCCGCCCGAGGAGCAACCCGATGACCAGCACCACCACCCGCACGCTCGCCCTCACCGTGAGCGGAGGCACCCTCGACCTCACCGTCACCATCGACGACCACGACCACGACCACGACCACGACCACGACCACGACCACGACCGGAGCCGGACCTTCCTGATGCTGCACGGCGGTGGCGGACCGCAGACCGTCGCGCCGTTCGCCCGCCGGCTCGCCGACGAGCGGCCGGCCCGGGTGATCACCCCCGTCCACCCCGGCTTCGGCGGCACCGCCCGGCCCGGCTGGCTGAGCGATCCGGCGGGTGTCGCCGAGGTCTACGCGGCGCTGCTCGACGCGCTCGACGTCCACGACGTCATCGTGGTCGGCAACTCCGTCGGCGGCTGGATCGCCGCCGAACTCGCCCTGCTCGGCAGCGACCGCGTCGCCGGGGTCGCCATCGTCAACGGCGTCGGCATCCGCGTGCCGGGCCACCCCGTCGCCGACACCCGCGGGCTGACGCCCGTCGAGCTGTCCCGGCTCTCCTTCCACGACCCCTCGAAGTTCCGCTTCGACCCCTCCGCGCTGTCCGACGAGCAGCGCGCGGTCGCCGCCGCCAACAGTGCCGCGCTCCAGACATACGCGGGCACGGACATGGGGGACCCGACGCTGCGCGAGCGCCTGGCGAAGGTCGATCATCCGACGGTGGTGCTGTGGGGCGAGAGCGACCGGGTGGTGGACACCGACTACGGGCGGGCCTTCGCGCAGGCCGTCCCGGGCGCGCAGTTCGTGCCGCTGCCCGGCACCGGCCACATGCCCCAAGTGGAGACGCCCGAGGAATTCCTGCCGGTGATCTGGGAGTTCGCCACGACGCGGGGCTGAACCCGGCAGCCGGCGACGGTGTGCGGAGGGGCATCTTAGAACAGCGCCCCGCACGTACCAGTGGAAAATGCCAGAACTCCCCGAACCGGGTGGCACGGTGCGTAACTTGCTCGTCACCGCCCAGTCGGCGGTGGCCCAACGGGCCCTGCACCGAGGGGAGTCGTGTGTCCGGGATCGACGAGTGCCTGCTCGAGGCGATGACGCTGCCGGGGGCGAGGGGCGCCGCGCTGGTGGAGTGGATCAGCGGACTCGCGCTCGGCAAGGTCGGGGAGGCGCCGGACGGCGACCATGAGGCGATGGCCGCGCAGACCGCCGACTTCGCGCGGGCCGCCGCCGAGCACCCGGTGTTCGCCGGCCCGCAGGCCGTCGCCGAGGCGGGCGCGGCGGGGGAGAAGGGTCCGCTGGTCGAGGACGTCGTGGTGGTCACCCGCACCGGTTACCACCTGCTGCGCTTCGTCGAAGCCCCGTACGAGGGCGGGGTGTTCCTGCACCTATGGCTGGACAAGTCGCACGCCAACCTCGCGCTCGCGCTGATCCGGATACGCGACCTCGCCCAGCGGCTGGTGCTCGCATGACGGCCGCCCCCGCCCCCGACACCCCCGCCGTACCCGGTGCGCCCCCGGCCGCCCTCGCCCCGGTCCCCGACCGGCCCGCCCCCGACCGGCCCGCACCAGCCCCCGACCCGCCTGCCTCCGACGCCCCCGGCCCCGCCACACCGCTCTCCCCGATGCTGGTGCGCCTCGCCGAGCAGCGTGCGACCGGGGCGCTGCTGCGCGACACCGGCACCCTCTACCTCCTCGACGGTGCGGTGGTGCACGCCGAGAGCCCGGCCGCGCCCGGGATCGAGGTGCTGCTGACGGTCGGCGGCCGGCTGTCCGCGGAGGCGTGGCAGGAGGCGGTGCGCCAGGGCGGCGCGCAGGGCCGGACCGCCCGCTGGCTGCTGGACCACCACCGGCTGTCCGAGGGGGAGTTGGAGATCAGCGAACTCGGCACGCTCTTCGACGCCGCCTTCTTCGTGCTGGCGCCCACCGGCGGCCCGACCCGGTTCCGGCACGGCGCCGCGCACTGGTTCGGGCCGGTGCGCCCGGTGCCGCTGAGCGAGGTGGAGCGGGAGTCCCGCAGGCGGCGCCGGTTCCTGGACACGCTGTGGCCGTGCCCCCAGCTCGACGCGGCACCCGTACGGCCCCGGCACGACCCTCGGCTGCCGCAGGACCGGGCGGCGCGAGGCGGGTTGGCTGCGCTGCCGGGTCACCGAGCCGCTGGCAGGCCAGCCCTTCTACACCACCTCGCCCAC
>NZ_JBFBIV010000084.1:0-35893 GCF_040702025.1 Streptomyces sp. NPDC088194
TGTGTGGCGTGGGGGTCGGGGGCTGTGTTGGTGGTGGTGGGGGTGGGGGGTTTGCCGCCGGTGGTGTCGTTGGGTGAGGTGGTGGGTCGTTGGGGTGTGACGCATGTGACGGTGCCGCCGGGTGTGTTGGCGGTGGAGGAGGGGTTGTTGGAGGGGTTGGAGGGGTTGGTGGTGGCGGGTGAGGTGTGTGCGCCGGGGTTGGTGGGGCGATGGTCGGAGGGGCGTCGGATGGTGAATGCGTATGGTCCGACGGAGGTGACGGTGTGTGCGGCGATGAGTTTGCCGTTGGATGCGGGTGCCGTGGGTGTGGATTCGAGGGGTGTGGGTGTTGGGGGGAGTGTTCCGATCGGGCGTCCGTTGCGGAATGCGGGGGTGTTTGTGCTGGATGGGTTTTTGCAGCCGGTGCCGGTGGGTGTGGTGGGTGAGTTGTATGTGTCGGGGGTTGGTTTGGCGCGGGGTTATGCGGGGCGTGCGGATCTGACGGCGGAGCGGTTCGTGGCGTGCCCGTTCGGTGAGGGTGGGCGGATGTATCGGACCGGGGACCTGGTGCGGTGGTTGCCGGGTAGTGAGGGGCAGTTGGCCTTTGTCGGGCGTGCGGATGAGCAGGTGAAGATCCGCGGCTTCCGTATCGAGCTCGGCGAGGTCGAGGCGGTCCTGGCTGCTTATCCCGGTGTGGACCAGGCCGTGGTGGTGGTGCGGGAGGGCCGGCTGGTCGGATACGTCGTCGGGGATGCCGACGATGTCGACGGAGGCGATCTGCGGGCGTTCGCGGCGACCCGTCTGCCGGATTACATGGTGCCGTCGGCGGTCGTCGTCCTTGAGGCGCTGCGGTTGACGGTGAACGGGAAGGTGGATCGCGCCGCCCTTCCTGCCCCTGAACTCGGTGCCGGCGGCTCCCGTGGTCCGGAGACCCCTACGGAGGAGGCGTTGTGTGTTCTGTTCGCGGAGGTGCTGGGTCTGGAGGGCGTGGGTGCGGAGGAGAGTTTCTTCGCGTTGGGTGGTGATTCGCTGCTGGTGATGCGGTTGATCGCGCGTATCCGTTCGGTGCTGGACGTGTCAGTCGGGGTCCGGGAGGTGTTCGCGGAGCCGACGGTGGCCGGGGTGGCGCGGCTGGTCGACCGTGCTGGGGCGTCGACGGTTGAGGTGTTGGCGCGGCGGGAGCGTCCGGAGCGGGTGCCGTTGTCGTTCGCGCAGCAGCGGATGTGGTTCCTCAACCACATGGAAGAGGCTGACGTCGAGAGCACGGGCGCTGTCTACAACATGCCTCTTGCGTTGCGCCTTGCCGGGAGTCTCGACATTGAGGCGCTTGAGGCGGCGTTGGGTGATGTGGCGGATCGGCACGAGAGTCTGCGGACGGTCTTCCCGGATGTGGAGGGCGTGCCGTATCAGGAGATCCGTGCGGGTGCCGAGGGCAGTCCCCCGCTTCAGGTGGTGCAGGCCGGCGATCGCTGGCAAGAACTGATGCAGGAGGAGGTGGGGCGCGGGTTCGACCTGGCGGTTGAACTGCCTTGGCGAACCACGTTGTTGAAGGTCTCGGAGGCGGAGTGGGTTCTTCTGCTGGTGGTGCATCACATCGCGACGGATGCGTGGTCGATGGGTGTGCTGGCTGATGACCTTCAGGCTGCGTATCGCGCGCGCCTGTCGGGTGTGGCGCCGGGGTGGGAGCCGTTGCCGGTGCAGTACGCGGATTACGCGTTGTGGCAGCGGGAGGTGCTGGGGGAGCTGGACGACCCGGAGAGTGCGGGTGCGGGGCAGGTTGCTTTCTGGCGCCGCGCGTTGGAGGGCGCGCCGCAGGAGACGGTGTTGCCGTTCGATCGTCCGCGGCCCGCGGCGCCGTCGTTCCGCAGTGGCGTGGTGCCCGTCGACGTGGATGCGGTGACGCATGCGCGGTTGGTGGAGTTGGCCGCGCAGAG
Organism: Streptomyces sp. NPDC088194; assembly: GCF_040702025.1. Classification (NCBI taxonomy): domain Bacteria; kingdom Bacillati; phylum Actinomycetota; class Actinomycetes; order Kitasatosporales; family Streptomycetaceae; genus Streptomyces; species Streptomyces sp. NPDC088194. The sequence continues at coordinate 1,914 of NZ_JBFBIV010000084.1, forward strand.
CGGGACGACCATGTTCATGGTGGTCCATGCCGCCCTGGTGGTGCTGTTGGCGCGGATGGGCGCGGGGGAGGACGTGTGCGTCGGCACCCCGGTCGCCGGCCGGTCGGACGCGCAGGTGGAGGGGCTGGCCGGGCTTTTCGTCAACACCCTTGTCCTGAGGTCCGATGCTTCCGGTGATCCGTCGTTCGCCGAGGTGCTGCGGCGGGTGCGCGAGGCCGACCTGGCCGCGTACGCCAACCAGGACGTACCGTTCGAGCGGCTCGTCGACGAACTCGGCGTGGCGCGCTCCGGGGCCCGCAGCCCCTTGTTCCAGGTGATGCTGGCACTCCAGAACGTTGCCGAGGCGCGCTGGAATCTCGATGGGTTGGCCGTTGAGGACGTCCCGCCCGGTGCGGCTCCTGCGGCGCGGTTCGACCTGTCGCTCTCGTTGAGTGAGCGGCGCCTGGATGACGGTGCTGCCGATGGTCTGCGGGGCGGCTTCCTCTACGCGGCGGATCTGTTCGACGAGGAGACGGTGCGCCGGCTGGCGGAGCGGTTGGTTCGGGTGCTGGACCAGGTAGCGGCCGACCCGCAGCTGCGGCTGAGCGGCGTTGCGGTACTGGACGCAGCGGAGCGGGTGGCGGTCGTCCAGGCATGGAATGCCACGGACCAGCACGTGGACACGACGTCGGTGCTCGAGGGATTCCATCAGTGGGTCGTTGCGACACCGGATGCGGCTGCGCTGTGGTCGGGGGGACGGGCGCTGTCGTATGCGGAGGTGGATGCGCGCTCCGATGCCCTGGCGCGGGGACTGGTCAGCCGAGGCGTGCGTCGGGAGTCGCGGGTGGGGCTGTGCCTGCCGCGCGGGGCCGAGATGGTCGTGGCGATCCTGGCGGTGTGGAAGGCCGGTGGGGCGTACGTGCCGCTGGACCCGGAATACCCGTCGGAGCGGCTCGTGTTCATGGTCGCTGACAGCGACGCCGAGCTGGTGCTGGTGACGCCCGGGACTGCCGGTCGGCTGTCGGCGGATGTCGAGACGGTTCTGGTCGACGAGCTGGGGTGCGATGAGGGCGGTCTGCCGGACATCGCTTCCGATCCGTCCGATCAGTTGGCGTATGTGATCTACACGTCGGGTTCGACGGGGCGGCCGAAGGGTGTGGCGGTGGCTCATGCCTCCGTGGCGAACCTGGCCACCGCCATGCGTCCGGTTCTGGGTGTCGAGGCGGGCGTGGTGGCGTTGCAGTTCGCGTCGTTCAGTTTTGACGCGGCGGTGCTGGATGTGGCGGTGACCTTGGCGGCCGGGGGGACGTTGGCGATCGCCTCGTCCGAGGAGCGGCTGGATTCTTCGGCGCTGGCGCGGATGGTCGGGGCGTCGGGTGTCGAAGTGGCGAGCGTCGTGCCGTCGTTGTTGGGGGTGTTGGAGCCGGAGGCGGTTCCCGGGGTGGCCAATTGGGTGTTGGGTGCGGAGCGGTTGGAGGCCGGCCTGGCGGCGAAGTGGCGGGCGGGGGCCCGGGTGTGGAACACGTACGGTCCGACGGAGGCGACCGTCATCTCTACCGCTGTCCTGTTGGAGGAGGGCATTACCGGTCAGGACCCGGCGCCGGCGATCGGCCGTCCGTTGCCCAACGTCCGTACCTACGTCCTCGACTCCTTCCTCCGGCCTGTGCCGGTGGGTGTGACGGGTGAGTTGTATATCGCGGGCGAGGGTCTGGCTCGTGGGTACATCAACCGGGCCGACCTGACGGCGGAGCGGTTCGTCGCCTGCCCGTTCGGCGGCGGCAGCGGCAGCGGTGGCGACGGCAGCGACGGCGGTCGGATGTATCGGACCGGGGACCTGGCTCGCTGGACCGGGGACGGCCAACTGGCGTTCGTGGGGCGTGCGGATGAGCAGGTGAAGATCCGCGGCTTCCGCGTCGAACTCGGCGAGGTCGAGGCCGCTCTGGCTGCTTATCCCGGTGTGGACCAGGCCGTGGTGGTGGTGCGGGAAGGCCGGCTGGTCGGGTACGTCGTCGGGGATGCCGACGATGTCGACGGAGGCGAGCTGCGGGCGTTCGCGGCGACCCGTTTGCCCGACTACATGGTGCCCGCCGCCGTGGTCGTGCTCGACGTCTTGCCGTTGACGGCCAACGGCAAGATCGATCGGGCTGCGCTGCCCGCTCCTGACCTCGCGGTGAGCGGCGGTCGGGCGCCGTCGACCCCGACCGAGGAAGCGGTCTCCGCCCTGTTCGGCGAAGTACTTGGGGTGGAGCCGGGAGGGCTGGGTGCGGAGGAGAGTTTCTTCGAGCTGGGTGGTGATTCGCTGCTGGTGATGCGGTTGATCGCGCGTATCCGTTCGGTGCTGGACGTCTCGGTCGGGGTCCGCGAGGTGTTCGCGGAGCCGACGGTGGCCGGGGTGGCGCGGCTGGTCGACGGTGCTGGGGTGTCGGCGGGGGTGGCGTTGAGGCGTTGGGAGCGTCCGGAGCGGGTGCCGCTGTCGTTCGCGCAGCAGCGGATGTGGTTCCTGAACGGGATGGACCGGGGCGCGGAGGGCGGCGCGGGGGTGGGCGCTGGTGCCTACAACCTTCCGTCGGCGCTGCGGCTTTCGGGTCGGCTGGATGTGGGTGCGCTTGAGGCGGCGTTGGGTGATGTGGCGGATCGGCATGAGAGTCTGCGGACGGTCTTCCCGGATGTGGAGGGCGTGCCGTATCAGGAGATCCGCGTGGGTGCGGAGGGCCGTCCCCCGCTTCAGGTGGTCGAGGCCGGCGGCCGCTGGCGGGAACTGCTCGCCTCCGAGGTGGAGCGCGGGTTCGATCTGGCGGTTGAACTGCCGTGGCGGACCGCGCTGTTGAAGGTCTCGGCGACGGAGTGGGTTCTGTCGCTGGTGGCGCATCACATCGCGACGGACGGCTGGTCGATGGGTGTGCTGGCGAACGACCTTCAGCTCGCCTATCGGGCCCGCTTGTCGGGTGCTGCGCCGGGTTGGGAGCCGCTTCCTGTCCAGTACGCGGATTACGCGTTGTGGCAGCGGGAGGTGCTGGGAGATCTGGACGACCCGGAGAGTGCGGGTGCGGGGCAGGTAGAGCATTGGCGTCGCGCATTGGAGGGGGCGCCGCAGGAGACGGTGTTGCCCTTTGACCGTCCGCGTCCGGCGGTGCCGTCGTTCCGCAGCGGTGCGGTGCCGATCGACGTGGACGCGGCCACGCATGCGCGATTGGCGGAGTTGGCCGCGCGGAGCGGGGCGACGATGTTCATGGTGGTCCATGCCGCGCTGGTGGTGTTGCTGGCGCGGATGGGCGCCGGCGAGGACGTCTGTGTCGGTACGCCGGTCGCCGGCCGGTCGGACGCGCAGGTGGAGGAGTTGGCCGGGTTCTTCGTCAACACGCTCGTCCTGCGATCCGACACCTCGGGGAACCCTACGTTCAGTGACCTGCTGGCCCGCGTTCGTGAGTCGGACCTGGCGGCGTACGCCCATCAGGACGTGCCGTTCGAGCGGCTGGTGGATGAGCTGAACCCGGCCCGCTCCGCCACCCGTAATCCGTTGTTCCAGGTGATGCTGGCGCTCCAGAACGTGCCCGAGGCGCGCTGGGACCTCGACGACCTGACGGTCGAGATGATCCCGCCGGCGGATGACCCGGCGGCCCGGTTCGATCTCTCCTTGACGCTGAGTGAGCGGCGTCTGGATGACGGTGCGGCCGACGGTCTGCGGGGTGGGCTTCTCTATGCCGCGGATCTGTTTGACGAGGGGACGGTGCGTGGGTTGGTGGAGCGGTTGGTGCGGGTGTTGGAGCAGGTGGCGGCCGATCCGCGGGTGCGGTTGAGCGGTGTTGCGGTGGTGGGTGAGGTGGAGCGGGCGGTGGTTGTGCGGGAGTGGAATGACACTGCGGGTGAGGTGGGTGCTTCGACGGTGTTGGAGTTGTTCCGGTGGTGGGTGGAGCGGACGCCGGATGCGGCGGCGCTGTGTTCGGAGCGGCGGACGTTGTCGTATGCGGAGGTGGATGCGCGTTCGGATGTGTTGGCGCGGGGGTTGGTGGCGCGGGGTGTGGGTCGGGAGTCGCGGGTGGGGCTGTGTCTGCCGCGTGGGGAGGATGCGGTTGTCGCGATTCTGGCGGTGTGGAAGGCGGGCGGGGGGTATGTGCCGTTGGACCCGGGATACCCGTCGGAGCGGTTGGCGTTCATGGTTGCCGACAGCGGCGCCGAACTGGTCCTGGTCGCGGACGAGACGGCGGACCGCCTTCCTGGGGACGTCGAGAGGGTCCGGCTCGACGATCTCGTAAGCGAAGTGGGGGAGTTGCCGGAAATCGCTCCCGACCAGTTGGCCTACATCATCTACACGTCGGGTTCGACGGGGCGGCCGAAGGGTGTGGTGGTTTCTCATTCGGGGTTGGCGAATCTGGCGGGGGCGCAGGGTGAGCGTTTTGGGGTGGGGGTGGGGTCGCGGGTGTTGCAGTTTGCGTCGTTGAGTTTTGATGCGGCGGTGTCGGAGGTGTGTGTGGCGTGGGGGTCGGGGGCTGTGTTGGTGGTGGTGGGGGTGGGGGGTTTGCCGCCGGTGGTGTCGTTGGGTGAGGTGGTGGGTCGTTGGGGGGTGACGCATGTGACGGTGCCGCCGGGGGTGTTGGCGGTGGAGGAGGGGTTGTTGGAGGGGTTGGAGGGGTTGGTGGTGGCGGGTGAGGTGTGTGCGCCGGGGTTGGTGGGGCGGTGGTCGGTGGGGCGTCGGATGGTGAATGCGTATGGTCCGACGGAGGTGACGGTGTGTGCGGCGATGAGTTTGCCGTTGGATGCGGATTCGGTGGGTGTGGATGCGGGGGGTGTGGGTGTCGTGGGGGGTGTTCCGATCGGGCGTCCGTTGCGGAATGCGGGGGTGTTCGTGCTGGATGGGTTTTTGCAGCCGGTGCCGGTGGGTGTGGTGGGTGAGTTGTATGTGTCGGGGGTTGGTTTGGCGCGGGGTTATGCGGGGCGTGCGGATTTGACGGCGGAGCGGTTCGTGGCGTGCCCGTTCGGCGACGGCAGCGACGGCAGCGATGGCAGCGATGGCGACGGTGGCGGTCGGATGTATCGGACCGGGGATCTGGTCCGCTGGACCGCGGACGGCCAACTCACCTTCGTCGGGCGGGCGGACGAGCAGGTGAAGATCCGCGGCTTCCGTATCGAACTCGGCGAGGTCGAGGCCGCCCTGGCCGCCTATCCCGGCGTGGACCAGGCCGTGGCAGTGGTGCGGGAGGGTCGGCTGGTCGGTTACGTCGTCGGGGACGCGGACGCCGAAGACCTCCGTACGTTCGCCGGCACTCGTCTGCCGGACTACATGGTCCCGTCAGCGGTCGTCGTCCTCGATGCCTTCCCGTTGACGGTGAACGGGAAGGTGGATCGTGCCGCCCTTCCCGCCCCTGATCTCGGGGCCGGTGGCTCCCGGGGTCCGGTGACGCCTACGGAAGTGGTCTTGTGCGGGTTGTTCGCGGAGGTGCTGGGCGTGGAGAGCGTGGGTGCGGAGGAGGGCTTCTTCGAGCTGGGTGGTGATTCGCTGCTGGTGATGCGGTTGATCGCGCGCATCAGGTCGGTGCTGGAGGTCTCGGTCGGGGTCCGCGAGGTGTTCGCGGAGCCGACCGTGGCGGGAGTGGCGCGGCTGGTCGACGCTGCTGGGGCGTCGACGGTCGTGGCGTTGGCCCGGCGGGAGCGTCCGGAGCGGGTGCCGTTGTCGTTCGCGCAGCAGCGGATGTGGTTCCTCAACCGCATGGAGGGCGAGGACATCGACGGCGCGGGGGCCGCCGCGTACAACATGCCTCTTGCGTTGCGCCTCGTGGGCGGTCTCGACGTCGAGGCGTTCGGGGCGGCGTTGGGTGATGTGGCGGATCGGCACGAGAGTCTGCGGACGGTCTTCCCGGATGTGGAGGGCGTGCCGTATCAGGAGATCCGTGCGGGTGCGGAGGGCCGTCCCCCGCTTCAGGTGGTGCAGGCCGGCGATCGCTGGCAGGAGCTGATGCAGGAGGAGGTGGGGCGCGGGTTCGACCTGGCGGTCGAACTTCCCTGGCGCACAACGCTGTTGAGGGTCTCGGAGGCGGAGTGGGTTCTGCTGCTGGTGGCGCATCACATCGCGACCGACGGCTGGTCGATGGGTGTGCTGGCGAAGGATCTCCAGACCGCCTACCGGGCCCGCTTGTCGGGTGCCGAGCCGGGTTGGGAGCCGTTGCCGGTGCAGTACGCGGATTACGCGTTGTGGCAGCGGGAGGTGCTGGGCGAACTGGACGACCCGGAGAGTGCGGGTGCGGGGCAGGTCGAGCATTGGCGTCGAGCATTGGCGGGGGCGCCGCAGGAGACCGTGTTGCCGTTCGATCGTCCGCGTCCGGCGGTGCCGTCCTTCCGCAGTGGTGCGGTGCCGATCGACGTGGATGCGGCGACGCACACGCGGTTGGTGGAGCTGGCCGCGCGGGGCGAGGCGACGATGTTCATGGTGGTCCATGCCGCGCTGGTGGTGTTGTTGGCGCGGATGGGCGCGGGGGAGGACATCTGCGTCGGCACCCCGGTCGCCGGCCGGTCGGACGTGCACCTGGAGGGGCTGGCCGGGTTCTTCGTCAACACCCTTGTCCTGCGGGCGGATGTGACGAGAGACCCGTCGTTCCGTGAGGTGCTGCGGCGGGTGCGCGAGGCCGACCTGGCCGCGTACGCGAACCAGGACGTGCCGTTCGAGCGGCTCGTCGACGAACTCGGCGTGGCGCGCTCCGGGGCCCGCAGCCCCCTGTTCCAGGTGATGCTGGCACTCCAGAGCGTGCCCGAGGCGCAGTGGGACCTCGACGACCTGACGGTCGAGATGATCCCGCCCCCGTCCGCCCCGGCCGCGCGGTTCGACCTGTCGGTGGCCCTGAACGAGTTCCGCACCGCCGACGGAGAACCGGGCGGCCTGGGCGGCGGCATCCTGTTCGCGGCCGATCTGTTCGACGAGGAGACCGTCCGCCGGTTGGCCGAGCGCCTCGCCCGGGTACTGGAACAGGTCGCGGCCGACCCGGAGTTGCTGCTGAGTGCCGTCGAGGTGCTGGACGAGGCCGAGCGGACCGCTGTCGCGGTCGAGCGGAACGCCACCGCACGCGATGCCGATGTCACGACCGTCGTGGAGCGGTTCCGTGAGTGGGCCGCGTTGACGCCGACAGCGGTGGCGCTCGGCTCCGCCGGGCGTTCCTTGACGTACGCGGAAGTGGAGTCCCTTTCCGACGCGCTCGCTCGGGGGTTGGTGGCGCGGGGTGTGGGCCGTGAGTCGCGGGTGGGGCTGTGCCTTCCGCGCGGGGTGGAGATGGTGGTGGCGATCCTGGCGGTGTGGAAGGCCGGTGGGGCGTACGTGCCGCTGGACCCGGAGTATCCGTCCGACCGTTTGGCTTTCGTGGTGGCCGACAGCGGTGCCGGGCTCGTGCTCGTCTCGGACGAGACCGCCGGTCGACTGCCGGAGGAGGTCGCCACTGCCCGTGCCGACGAACTCGACGGCGCTTCGGGTGACTTGCCGGAGGTCGGTGCCGACCAGCTGGCGTACGTCATCTATACGTCGGGTTCGACGGGGCGGCCGAAGGGCGTCGCCGTGGCCCACGCGGCTGTGGCGAACCTGGCCACCGCCATGCGTCCGGTCCTGGGTGTCGAGGCGGGCGTGACGGCGCTGCAGTTCGCGTCGTTCAGCTTTGACGCGTCCGTCCTGGACCTCGCGGTGACGCTGGCGGCCGGGGGTACGTTGGCGATCGCCTCGGCGGAGGAGCGTCTCGACCCGGCGGCCCTGACCGCCATGGTGGAGACCTACGGTGTCGAGGTCGCGAGCGTCGTCCCCTCGCTGCTGGGTGTGTTGGAGCCGGCGGATGTGGCGGGGGTCGGCAACTGGGTGCTGGGCGCCGAGCGGTTGGAGTCCGGCCTTGCCGCCAAGTGGCGGGCGCGAACCCGGGTGTGGAACACCTATGGGCCGACCGAGGCCACCGTCATCTCCACAGCGACGCTGCTGCCCAGGGGCATCACTGCCGAGGATGCGCCGCCGCCGATCGGCCGCTCGCTGGACAACGTCCGCACGCATGTCCTGGACGCGTATCTGCGGCCTGTGCCGGTGGGTGTGGTGGGTGAGCTGTACATCGCCGGAGACGGCCTGGCGCGTGGGTACATCGGTCGCCAGGACCTGACGGCGGAGCGCTTCGTGGCCTGCCCGTTCGGCGCGGACGGCGAACGCATGTACCGCACCGGTGACCTCGTGCGCTGGATGGCCGACGGGCGGCTGGAGTTCGTCGGACGCGCCGACGAGCAGGTGAAGATCCGCGGGTTCCGCGTCGAACTCGGCGAGGTCGAGGCGGCGTTGGCCGCCCACCCGGACGTGAAGACGGCTGTGGCCGTGGTGACCGACCAGCGGCTGATCGGCTACGTGCTGCCCGCGACCGGGCGGGAGCCGCGGACCGACGCGGTGCGGGAGTTCGCCGCCGCCCGGCTGCCGGACTACATGGTGCCGTCCGCCATGGTGCTGCTGGACGCCCTGCCGTTGACGGTGAACGGCAAGATCGACCGTGCCGCTCTGCCCGAGCCGGCGCGTGCCGCGGACGGCGGCCGTGCGCCGTCGACCCCGACCGAGGAGACGCTGGGCACCCTGTTCGCAGAGGTACTGGACCTGGCAGCGGACCAGGTCGGGGCGGAGGAGAGCTTCTTTGAACTGGGCGGTGACTCGCTGAAGGTGATGCGTCTGATCGCGCGCATCCGGTCGGCGTTGGGGGTGTCGGTCGGTGTCCGTGAGGTGTTCGCGGAGCCGACCGTGGCGGGGGTGGCGCGGCTGGTCGAGAGCACTGGGGTGTCGGCGGGCGTGGTGTTGAGGCGTTGGGAGCGTCCGGAGCGGGTGCCGTTGTCGTTCGCGCAGCAGCGCATGTGGTTCCTCAACCGGTTCGAGGACGCCGGGAGCGAGGAGACGGAGGCCGCTCCCTACAACCTGCCCTTCGCCCTGCGCCTTGCCGGGCGTCTCGACATCGAGGCGCTCAGGGCGGCGCTGGGCGATATCGCCGACCGTCACGAGAGTCTGCGGACGGTCTTCCCGGATGTGGAGGGCGTGCCGTATCAGGAGATCCGCGGGGGTGCGGAGGGCCGTCCCCCGCTTCAGGTGGTGCAGGCCGGCGATCGTTGGCGCGAGCTCATGCAAAGGGAGGCGCGGTGGGGCTTCGACGTCCGGGTCGACCTGCCGTGGCGGACCACGCTGTTGAGAGTTTCGGAGGAGGAGTGGGTTCTGTCGCTGGTGGCGCATCACATCGCGACGGACGGCTGGTCGATGGGTGTGCTGGCGAAGGATCTCCAGACCGCCTACCGGGCCCGCTTGTCGGGTGCCGAGCCGGGTTGGGAGCCGTTGCCGGTGCAGTACGCGGATTACGCGTTGTGGCAGCGGGAAGTGCTGGGCGAACTGGACGACCCGGAGAGCGCGGGTGCGGGGCAGGTCGCTTTCTGGCGTGGGGTGTTGGCGGGGGCGCCGCAGGAGACGGTGTTGCCGTTCGACCGTCCGCGGCCCGCGGCGCCCTCGTTCCGGAGCGGTTCGGTGCCGATGGACGTGGACGCGGCCACGCATGCGCGATTGGTCGAGCTGGCCGCGCAGAGCGGGACGACGATGTTCATGGTGATGCACGCCGCGTTGGTCGTGCTGCTGGCGCGGATGGGCGCCGGGGAGGACGTCTGTGTCGGCACCCCGGTGGCAGGTCGGACGGATGCGCTGGTGGAGGAGTTGGCGGGGTTCTTCGTCAACACGCTCGTCCTGCGGTCCGATGCTTCCGGTGATCCGTCGTTCGGTGATCTGCTGGCGCGTGTTCGTGAGTCGGACCTGGCGGCGTACGCGAACCAGGACGTGCCGTTCGAGCGGCTGGTGGATGAGCTGAATCCGGCCCGCTCCGCCGCCCGTAATCCGTTGTTCCAGGTGATGCTGGCGCTCCAGAACGTGCCCGAGGCGCGCTGGGACCTCGAAGGGCTGTCCGTCGAGGAGGTCCCGCCGGCGGATGACCCGGCGGCCCGGTTCGATCTCTCGCTCGCGCTGGTCGAGCGCCGTTCCGGCAGCGGTGCCCCGGCCGGTTTGGGCGGCGGCATCCTCTACGCCGTGGACCTGTTCGACGAGGAGACCGTGCGTCGGCTGGTGGAGCGGCTGGTGCGGGTGCTGGACCAGGTGGCGGCCGATCCGCGGGTGCGGCTGAGCGACCTCGACCTGCTGGAGGAGCCCGAGCGGTTCGCGGTCGTGGAGGAGTGGAATGCCACGGCGCGGCCGCTTGAGTCCGGCACGGTGCTGGACCGTTTCCGTGGGTGGGTGACCGAGACCCCGGACGCGGTGGCGTTGTGGTCGGGGGGTCGGGCGCTGTCGTACGCGGAGGTGGATGCGCGCTCCGATGCTCTGGCGCGGGGGTTGGTGGCGCGGGGTGTGGGTCGTGAGTCGCGGGTGGGGCTGTGCCTTCCGCGCGGGGCCGAGATGGTCGTGGCGATCCTGGGGGTATGGAAGGCCGGTGGGGCGTATGTGCCGCTGGACCCGGAGTATCCGTCGGAGCGGCTGGTGTTCATGGTGGCGGACAGCGATGCCGAGTTGGTGCTGGTGACGTCTGAGACCGCCGGCCGTCTGTCGGCGGATGTCGAGACGGTCCTGCTCGATGAGGTGGGGAGTAACGAGGGCGATCTGCCTGAGGTTGTCTCCGACCAGCTGGCGTATGTGATCTATACGTCGGGGTCGACGGGGCGGCCGAAGGGTGTGGCAGTGGCTCACGCCTCCGTGGCGAACCTGGCCACCGCCATGCGTCCGGTCCTGGGTGTCGAGGCGGGCGTGACGGCGTTGCAGTTCGCGTCGTTCAGCTTTGACGCTGCGGTGCTGGATGTGGCCGTCACCCTGGCCGGGGGTGGGGCCTTGGCGGTGGCGTCGTCCGAAGAGCGGCTGGACGGTACGCAGTTGGCGCGGATGGTCGGGGCGGCGGGAGTCAAAGTGGCGAGCGTCGTGCCGTCGTTGTTGGGAGTGCTGGAGCCGGAGGCGGTTTCGGGGATCGGCAATTGGGTGTTGGGCGCGGAGCGGTTGGAGGCCGGCCTGGCGGCGAAGTGGCGTGAGAACGCGCGGGTGTGGAACACGTACGGTCCGACCGAGGCCACCGTCATCACCACCGCTGTCCTGTTGGAGGAGGGCATCACCGGTCAGGACCCGGCGCCCGCGATCGGCCGTCCGCTGCCCAACGTCCGTACCTACGTCCTCGACGCGTACCTGCGTCCCGTCCCCGTAGGCGTGGTGGGCGAGGTGTACATCGCGGGCGAAGGGCTTGCCCGCGGCTACATCAACCGGGCCGACCTGACGGCGGAACGGTTCGTCGCATGCCCGTTCGGTGGCGACGGCGGCGGCGGCCGGATGTACCGCACCGGGGACCTGGTCCGTTGGCTGCCAGGCGGCGACGGCCGACTGGCCTTCGTCGGGCGGGCGGACGACCAGGTGAAGATCCGCGGCTTCCGCGTCGAACTCGGCGAGGTGGAAGCGGTCCTCGCCGCCCACCCGGGTATCAGGACGGCCGTCGCGACGGTCCGCGAGGACCGCCCGGGCAACCCGCGCATCGTCGGCTACGTCCTTCCGGCCGGCCCCGAGGACGGAGGAGCCGCCGAGGACGGGGGCACCGAGGACGAAACCGCCGAGGGTAGGGGCCCCGGAACCGGGATTCCCGAGGCCGCGAGTGTGCGCGAGTTCGCCGCGACCCGTCTGCCGGACTACATGGTCCCCTCCGCCGTCGTGGTTCTCGACGCCCTGCCCCTCACCGTCAACGGCAAGATCGACCGGGCCGCCCTCCCCGCCCCCGACCCCGAGAGCGACGGGTCCGGCCTTCTTCCGCGGACCGGGACCGAGGCACTGCTGTGCACCCTGTTCGCCACGGTGCTGGGCGTCGACCGGGTGGCCGCCGACGGCAACTTCTTCGACCTGGGCGGCAATTCGGCGCTCGCGATGCACCTCGCGGGCCGGGTCCGCACGGAGACCGGCGCCGAGCTGAACCTGAAGCAGTTCTTCGGAGATCCGACGCCGATCGGCGCGGCGCGCGTCCTGGGCACGAAGTCGCGCCCCTCGCTGGTCCCGGTCGAGCGCGAGAACGGCGAGGCGCCGGCGACCGCCGGTCAGCAACTCGTCTGGCGGCGTGCCGCGGCCAACCCGCGCACCCGGGCCCTCCAGTCGTCCGTGGCCCTCCGCCTGCGCGGGGAGCTCGACCGGGACGCTCTGCGGGCGGCCCTTGCGGACGTTGCCGGACGGCACGACATCCTGCGGACGGTCTTCGCCGAGACCCAGGACGGCGGGCTGACCCAGCGGATTCTGGCCGCCGACGACCCCGCCGTCCTCCCGGCGCTCCCAGTCGTTGCGGCGACCGAGGAGGAACTTCCCGCCGCCCTGGCCGCCCGTGCCGCCCGCCGCTTCGACCTCGGAAGCGAAACACCCTGGGCGTCCTGCCTGTTCACGCTCTCCGACACCGATCACGTCCTGCTCCTCGCCCTGCACCGGATCGGTGGCGACGACGCGTCCCGGGACGCTCTCGTGCGCGATCTCTCCGTGGCGTACGGCGCGCGCCGGGAGGGCCGTGCCACGGAGCGCGCCCCCCTGACGCTCCAGTTCGCCGACTACGCGGTGTGGGAGAGCAGGCTGCTCGCGGGCGCGGAGACGAAGGAGAGCGTGGCCGGCGACCAGATCGCCTACTGGAAGGACGCGCTGGCGGACGCTCCGCCCGCCACCGCCCTCCCCGCGGATCGGCCGCGTCCCGAGCGGCCGAGCCACCGGGCCGGCGCGGTGCCGCTGCGTGTCCCGGCCGCGGTGCACGCCCGCCTGATGGAGACGGCCCGACCGCTCGGCGTGACCGCGGGTGCCGTCGTGCACGCCGGGCTCGCGATGCTGCTCGCCCGGATGGGGGCCGGCACCGATCTGACGCTCGGCGCCGTGCGGCCCAGGCCGACGGGCGAGGGCGAACTCGACGCCGCCATGGGCCCGTTCGCCGGGTTGCTCCCGTTGCGCACCGACGTCTCGGGCGACCCGACGTTCCAGGCCGTGCTCGTCCGCGTCCGGGAGGCCACCGAGGAGGCGGAGCGGTCCGGGGACGTTCCGTTCGCGCGGATCGCCGCGGCCCTGGGGCTCGCCGGCGAGGCACCCGGCGAGCCGCATCCGCTGGTCCAGGTCGTCCTGGACATCCGGGACGACAGCGCGGCGAAGTGGGACGTCCCGGCGGTCCCGGGGCTGGACGCCTCGCTGGTCGACCTCGGCGCTCCGGCGTCGGCGTACGACCTGACGGTCCGGCTGACCGACCGGCACCGGGACGACGGCGGGCCGGACGGCCTCGACGGCAGCCTGGAGTACGCCGAGGAACTGTTCGACCGGGCCACCGCCGTCGACCTCGCGCGGCGGCTGCTCCGCCTCCTGGGGCAAGTGGCGGCACACCCGGGACTGAAACTGAGCCAGATCGACATCCTGCTCGGCGAGTCGGAGCTGCGGCGGCTGACCGAGGACTGGAACCGCGGCGCGGCCCGTGTCCCGGACAGCACCGTGCTCCCCGCGCTCACCGAATGGGCGACCCGCGACCCGCGTGCCGTGGCCGTCCAGGACCGGCACGGCCTGCTCAGCCGCGACTCCCTGGACCGTACGACGGCGTGGCTCGCCGCGCGGCTGAACCGGCGCGGTGCGGGCGCGGGCGACGTCGTGGTGGTGGCGGTGCGGCCCGGCACCGGCTGGGCGGTCGCCGTGCTCGGTGTGCTCCGGTCCGGTGCCGTGTGCCTGATCGCCGACCCGGACGGCCCCGAGGGCCCGCTGGCGGCGGCCGCCGCGCTGGGCTGCGCCCGCCCGGCCGCGCTCGTCGTGTCGGGCGGCGCCGCGGCCGGTGCGCCGGGGAGGGCCCCCGGCGCGGAGGCGGTGACGGTGCTGCGGGTGGAGGACGCGATCCGGGCCGGGGGCAGGCGCCTGCGCCGTGCCGTCGCCGTCCCGGACCCGCTGCCGTCCCACCCGGCCGTGGTGCTGCCCGCGCGGGCGCCGGACGGCACGCTCGTGGGCGAGCTGGTGGACCACCGGTCCCTGCTCGGCCGGGTGATCGACCGTCAGGCGGCTTCCCCGCCGCCGGAGTCGGCCGGAGACGCGGTGCGCCTGGACACGCGTGCGACCGTCACCGAACTGCTGGTCGGGCTGCTGGCCGCGCTGCGCGGAGGCCGCACCGTCGCGGTGGAGCCTGCCACCGAGCCTGCCGCCGAGCCTGCCGTCGAGCCCGCTGTCGAGCCCGCGGGCGGGCAGCCGGGGGCCGAGCCCGCGCGGTCCGTCATCCCCCTGCCCCGCACCGCCCGTGCCTACGTCCTCGACGAGTGGCTTCGCCCGGTCCCGGTCGGCGTGGCGGGCGACCTGTATGTGGCGGGACCGTCCTTGGCCCGCGCCTATGCCGGCGCGCCGGCCCGCACCGCGGGCAGCCTCGTCGCCGACCCCTTCGGGTCCGGTGGCGGCCTGATGCTGCGCACCGGGCGGCGTGCCGCGTGGAGCGCGGACGGGCTGGTGCGACCGCGCGCCGCGGCGGACGGCGTTGCCGGTCCGACGGCGCCGCGGCGCGCCGGGCGGCGGGGCGACGGCCTCGACGCGCTGCTGCCGCTGCGCAGCGGTGGCTCCCGCCCGCCGCTGTTCTGCCTGCACCACAGCACGGGCCTGGCCTGGTGCTACGCCGCGCTCCTCGGCCATCTGCCCGAGGACCTGCCGGTCTACGGCCTCCAGTCGCCCGGGTTCGCCGACCGCAGGGCGATGGCGGACAGCGTGGACGCGATGGTGGCCGACTACGTCGACCGAATCCGGTCGGTGCAGCCCGAGGGGCCGTACCAGCTCCTCGGCTGGTCCTTCGGCGCGGTGCTGGCCCAGGCCATCGCCGTGGAACTGGAGCGGCAGGGCCAACAGGTCGCGCTGCTGGCCCTGCTCGACGGCTTCCCCGGCGGACACCACCGGGACAGCGTGGGCGGTCCGGAGGAGGCCGGCGAGGGGGAGGCCGGGACGCGGGTCCGCGGCGACGGCCGCGCGGACCAGGAGGGGCGGGCCCTGCTCGACGGTTCGGGAGTGGTGAACGCTCCGGCCGATGCGTTCTCGCTGAACATGGAGGAGACGAGGCAGTACCTGTTCCGGCTGGCGCAGGCGTACACCCCCCGTCGGTTCGGCGGTGGCGCGCTGCTGTTCCTGGCCACCGAGGGTGATCCGGCCGGCATGTCGCTCGCGACGGCGCGCACGGCCTGGGAGCGGTACATCGCCGGCCGTATCGAGGGGTTGGAGATCGCCGCCGACCACGCCGGGATGCTTCGGGGCGCGCACGCCGCGGCCGTCGGCCGGGCGGTCGCGGACCGGCTCGTGACGGGTTCGCCCGAACCCGGGGCCGACGACACATCCGTGTCAGAAAGGTAGGACTCGCATGACGCAGTCGTTCGACATCCCGATCGACAAGCGCCGGAACATGCTGGACCCGGTGCCGGAACTCCTGGAGATCAGCGCGCGCAAGCCGCTGTTCGGGCGCCCGGGAGGGATGCCTCAGTGGTTCGTGACCGACCGCGAGCTGGTACGGCAGATCCTCGCCGACGCCGAGCGGTTCTCCAGCATGCCGCCCCCGGAACAGGACGGCCACAGGCCCGATCCGCACCCGGGGAGCCTGCTGCAGACCGACGGGGAGCAGCACGCCCGGTTACGGCGACTGGTGGCGCCGATGTTCACGGTGCGCCGGATGAAGACGCTGGAGCCGATGATGACGCGGATCGTGGCGCAGCGCCTGGACGTGCTGGAGCGGGCGGGCAGGCCCGCCGACCTGATGCGGCACTTCGCCCGGCCGGTCTCCGGTCTGGTCCTCGCCGAGCTGCTCGGCCTGCCGCGGGACGACCTGCCCGAGCTGTCCCGTCTCGCCGATCACCGTGTTTCCCGGTACAGCCCCCGCCGTGACTCGGCGACGTCGGAGTACATCGGGCACTTCCGGAAGCTGGTCGCGGCGCAGCGCCGTGATCCGGGCGAGGGCCTGGCCGGGGCACTGATCCGGGAGCACGGGGACGCGGTGTCGGACGAGGAGCTGATCGGGATCTGCGAGAGCGTCGCCAACGGCTCGCTGGAGAACACGTCGGAGACGATCGCCCTGGGGACCCTGGCGCTGCTGTGCCATCCCGAGCAGTTGGCCCTGCTGCGGGAGCGGCCCGAGCTGATGGACCGGGCGGTGGAGGAACTGATGCGGTACACGTCGGTGGTGGCGGCCGTCTCGCCGCGCACGGCGCTGGTGGACGTGGAGATCGGCGGTGAGGTGATCAAGGCCGGCGAGGTGGTGTCGTGCTCGGTGTTCGCCGCGAACCGCTGCCCGTACGGCGGCGGCGGTGACGGCGCTGGTGACGGCGGCAGCGGCGGTGACGGCGGTGACGGCGGTGCCGCGGACGGCCTGGACATCACCCGGGAACCCGGCAGCCACCTGGCACTGGGCTACGGCGTCCACTTCTGCCTGGGCGCGGCGCTGGCACGGCTCCAGTTGCGCGTCGCGTTCACCGGGCTGCTGGAGCGGTTCCCCGGCCTGCGGCTCGGCGCCGGGGCGGAGGAGCTGCGCTTCCGGCTGCTGGCGCCGCAGTTCGGCGTCGAGACGCTGCCGGTCCTCTGGTGAGGCCGGTGGAAGACGCGGCGCGGGTCGGGATTCGGGTGGACCGCGGCAGCTGCGTGGGCTCGGGTGCCTGCGCGCTCTTCGAACCGGAGTTCTTCGAGCAGTCGGAGGAGGACGGTCTGGTGCTGCCGCGCGTGCGTGAGGCGGGGCCGGAGGCGCTGCCGGCGCTGCGCGCGGCCGCGTCCCGCTGCCCCGTCTCCGCGATCGAGTTGGTGCCGTCCGACGGGCCGGGAAGCGCCGGGCGGGACCGGGCCGACTGAACCGGTGAACGGGGCCCCGGTTGCAACCCTGGTGTGACCGGGCGCCCCGTAGAACTGGCTGCATGCCGAATTACCATCGAAAGCGCGTGGCCGGACCACTCCTGCTGACACTGTCCGCGGTGACCGCCGGAATATTCGTCGTAGGGTGCTCTTCGGATTCGGGCTCGTCCGCGTCCGGCGACATTCCCGGCTCCGACCACACTTCGTCGAGCAGCACGAGCAACACGAACAATGCCGGCGTCGCCTACGCGAAGTGCATGCGCGAGCACGGCGTCTCGAACTTCCCCGACCCGGACCAGGCCAGCTCGGGCGGCATGAAGGTGGTCGTCCCCAAGAGCGTCGACCAGACCTCGACGACCTTCAAATCGGCCCAGGCGGCCTGCCAGAACCTGCTGTACCAGGGCAACGCCGGAAATGCCGCCGGCACCCGGCCCTTCGACGCGACGAAGGTCGCGGCATGGGCGAAGTGCCTCCGCCAGAACGGCCTGCCCAACTTCCCGGACCCCCAGGTGAACGGTGACGCGATCATCATCGACGCCAACGCGGCCGGCGTGACCGGGCGGGACGATCCCAAGTTCGCCAAGGCCGCGGCGGCCTGCTACAGCATCCGGCCCGGGGGGATGCTCGCCTTCTCGATGGGGCCGCAACAGTGACCAGCCAGGACGAGGGGATCGTCGCGCGGAGGTCCGCCGAGGACCCGGCGGGCGCAGAGTTGGAGCCCCTGGGCGGAGACCTCACCTCCTTCGACGGGGGCGGGAGCGGGGACACCGTGGAGCCACGACCGCCCGCGGGCGGCCACCGGCGGCGCCGCCGCGCGCGCATCACGCTGATCGTCGCGTGTGCGGCGGTGGCCGCCGCGGCCGCGGGTGGCGCCGCCGCCGGCGTGTTCGGCGGTGGGAGCGACAATGCCGCCACGTCGGCGCCGTCCGGGCCGCCCGCCACCGCGAAGGTGCAGCGCACGACGCTGACCAGCTCCCAGACCATGGACGGGCAGCTCGGATACGGCGACACCTCGGCCGTGCAGGCCCCGCCGTCGTCCGGGTCCTCGTCCGGGTCGTCGTCCGGCTCGGCGCGGTCCGGCGGCCCCACGCAGGGCGGCGGCTCCACGCAGTCCGGCGGCACCACGTCCGCCGGGATCGTCACATGGATGCCCTCCGACGGCGACACCATCACCCGCGGGGAGCCGGTCTACAAGGTGGACCAGGAAACCGTGCCGCTGCTGTACGGCTCGGTGCCGCTGTACCGGACGTTGAAGTCCGGCAGCAGCGGGAGCGACGTCAAGATGCTGGAGCAGAACCTCCACGCGCTCGGCTACCGGGGTTTCACGGTCGACGACAGCTACGACGCGAACACGGCCGCCGCCGTCGAGACGTGGCAGGGGAAGCTGGGCCGTCCGAAGACCGGCGAGGTGCAGGTCGGCGACGCGGTGGTGACCTCCGGCGCGCGGCGGGTCGCCAAGGCCGGGCTCTCCATCGGCGACACCCTCTCCGGGCAGGTGCTCACCTGGACGGGCACCGATCGGGTCATCTCCGTGGACCTGCCCGTGCAGTACGCGGACCTGGCGAGGAAGGGCGGACAGAGCACGGTCACGCTGCCGGACAACACCACGGTGACCGCCGTGGTGACGGACATCGGCACGCCGACGTCGGCGAACAACTCCGGGGCCTCGGACTCGGGTTCCTCGTCCGCCGGCGGCTCGTCCGGCTCCGCGGACTCGGACTCGGGCTCCTCGAACGCGACCATCCCGGTGGAGCTGCGGGTCACCGACACCAAGAAGCTCGGCACCTACCAGGCCGCCTCCGTCAGTGTCGACTTCGCCTCCGAGACGCGCCAGAACGTCCTGGCGGTGCCGATCAGCGCCCTGTTCGCGCTGCCGCACGGCGGCTACGCGGTCGAGGTCGTGACCGGGACGAAGACCGAGTACCGCACGGTCAGACTCGGGGTGTTCGGCAACGGCATGGTCGAGGTCTCCGGCGCCGGCATCACCGCGGGCACGGTCGTGGGGGTGCCGAAGTGACCGTCACCGCCCACCCGGTGATCGAGCTGGCCGGAGTCAGCAAGTCGTACCAGGACGTGGCCGCCCTGACAGCAGCGGACCTGGTGGTCCACCGCGGCGAGATGCTCGCGGTCGTCGGGCCCTCGGGCTCGGGCAAGTCCACCATGCTCAACATCATGGGCACGCTGGACCTTCCCTCGTCGGGAACCGTGTCGATCGTCGGCCACGCCGTGGAGGACCTCAACGACCGCGAGCTGTCCGCGCTGCGGGCCGGCACCATCGGCTTCGTCTTCCAGCAGTTCCATCTCGCCTCCGGCGTGCCCGCCCTTGACAGCGTGGCGGACGGTCTGCTGTACAGCGGGCGGCCGCGGCGCGAGCGGCGCCGGGCCGCCGAGGAGGTGCTGCGCAGGGTGGGCCTGGGGCACCGGCTCTTCCACGAGCCGCAGCAGCTGTCCGGCGGTGAGAAGCAGCGGGTGGCGATCGCCCGCGCGGTGGTCGGCAACCCGCCGCTGCTGCTGGCCGACGAGCCGACCGGTGCGCTGGACTCCCGCTCCGGGACGGTGGTGATGGAACTGCTCCACGAGCTGCACGAGGCCGGGACGACGGTGGTCGTCATCACCCACGACCGCGACATCGCGGCGTCCCTGCCGCGCGAGGTCAGGCTGCGGGACGGCCGTATCGAGTACGACCCGGGGACGGCGGCCGCGGCCGGGGCACTACAGCCCACGGGGGTGGAGCGATGAGCACGACGGATCTGACGCAACCGGCCGAACCGGGCCGGCCCTGGGCGCAGTTGCCCCCGCCGCCGCGGCCCCGGCCGGCCCGGATGGGCCTGGCCGACGTGGCCCGGGTGGGCGGCTGGGGCCTGCGCTCGCGGCCCATGCGGGTCTTCCTGTCCGCCCTGGGCATCGCGATCGGGATCGCGGCGATGATCGGCGTGGTGGGCATCTCCACCTCCTCGACGAACGACCTGAACAAGAAACTGGCCGCGCTCGGCACCAATCTGCTCACCGTCGCCCCGGGCACCACCATGACCGGCGCGTCCGCGCACCTGTCCAAGGACTCCGTCGCGATGATCGCGAACCGGCCGGAGGTGGTCTCGGTCTCCGCGACGGGCACCACGAGCGCGAAGCTCTACCGCAACGACCACATTCCGGCGGTGGAGTCCGGCGGCCTGTCGGTCAGCGCGGCGCGTACCGACCTGCTGCGCTCCATCGGCGGGAAGATCGTGGACGGCCGCTGGCTCAACGCCGCCAACAGCAACTACCCGGCCGTGGTGCTGGGTTCGGAGACGGCGCAGAGCCTCGGGATTCACCGGGCCGGGCCGGACGTGCAGGTGTGGCTCGGCAACCACTGGTTCACCGTGGTGGGACTGCTGGCGGACAACCAACTGCTGCCCGCCCTTGACACGCAGGCGTTCGTGGGCTGGTCGGTGGCGGAGAAGGAGCTGTCCTTCGACGGCTATCCGACGACGGTCTACACGCGGGCGAAGGACGCGGACGTCCAGAAGATCCACGCCGTGCTGGGCCCCACGGTCTCCCCGCAGGACCCCAACGAGGTCAATGTCTCCCGTCCCTCCGACGCGCTGGCCGCCAAGAACGCGACGGACAGCGCGCTGAGCGGGCTGCTGGTGGGCCTGGGCGGGGTCGCGCTGCTGGTCGGCGGTGTCGGGGTGGCCAACACGATGGTCATCTCGGTGCTGGAGCGGCGCTCGGAGATCGGGCTGCGCCGCTCGCTCGGCGCCACCCGCGGCCAGATCAGGGTGCAGTTCCTCGCCGAGGCGCTGCTGCTGTCCGGGCTCGGCGGCCTGGGCGGGGTGCTGCTGGGCATCGGGGTGACCGGCGGCTACGCCAGCTACAAGGGATGGGCGGTGCTGGTGCCGCTGTGGGCCATGGTCGGCGGCATGGCCGCCACCCTCGTCATCGGGGGCCTGGCCGGCTTCTACCCCGCGGTCCGCGCGGCCCGGCTGCCCCCGACGGAGGCCCTCGCGACCAACTAGCCAGGCCGGCCCGAGGGGTTGACAAGACTGCGGCGCCCCCTGACCGACCCCCGCGGATGGGGGGCGTCGCGCCGCCCGGGTGTCCAAGCGCTCGGGATCGCCGGTTGGACACGCTGTCGCGCCGGCGGCCCGGCATGTGAGACTGGTCGCGATTCCGCCCGCCCGATGGAATAACAATATCAATATGCGTGGATTGCCTCCGGATATGGGAAACCTTGTTCCGGCCTGAATCGGTCGGCTAGGGTCTCGTTATCCACCAAGGGAATTCGATCCACGGGAGCAGTCATGGCCAACCCGTTCGATGACGAAAACGGGACCTTTCTGGTGCTCGTCAACAAGGAAAACCAGCATTCGCTGTGGCCGTCATTCGCTGAAATTCCGAATGGCTGGCGGCTTGTTTTCGGGGAAGCCTCGCGCAATGAGTGCCTCGCCTATGTGGAGGAGAACTGGACGGATCTCCGTCCGCAGAGCCTCATCGACGCGATGAGGGAGACCGAGGCGGCCCGCTAGTGGCCCGCCCGACCGCAGCGACGCGACCCAGGGAGTACCTGTGGCCATGATGGGCGGACCCGGCCCGGTCATGATCAGATCTGACGGGCCGGATTCCTCGAACAACAGCCAGCGGGCGAAGCCCGGAACGACGAAGAGAATCATCCCGTACACCCGCGGACACCGCCGCTCCATAGGCTTTCTCGTGGTCTGCACCACGCTGAACGCCGCCTGCGCGGTCGCTCCGCCCCTGCTGCTCAAGTACCTGATCGACAACGGCATCATGGCCCGCGACACCGGGACCGTGATCTGGCTCGCGGCCGCCGTCGCCGCGGTCGCCCTGCTGGCCGTCATGGTGGGCTTCGGCGAGACCTGGTTCTCCGCCAAGATCAGCGAGGGCCTGGTCTACGACCTCCGCGTGAAGGTCTTCGACCACGTGCAGCGCCAGTCGCTGGCCTTCTTCACCCGCGCGCAGACCGGCGCCCTGGTGAGCCGGCTCAACACCGACGTGATCGGTGCCCAGCAGGCGGTCACCCAGATGCTCTCCACCGTGGTGTCCTCCGGACTGACCGTCGTCTTCGTGCTGGCCACGATGTTCTACCTGTCGTGGACGGTCACCTTGATCTCGCTGGTGCTGGTGCCGTTCTTCATCCTCCCCGGCCGCCTCATCGGCCGCCGCCTGCAGGGCCTGGCCCGCCGGCACATGCAGGTCAACGCCGAGATGGGCTCGCTCATGCACGAGCGGTTCAACGTCGCCGGCGCGCTGCTCGCCAAGCTCTACAGCCGTCCGGACCGGGAGACCGTCCGCTACGCGCGGCTGGCCGGCCGCGGCCGCGACATCGGCATCCGCAACACCGTCGCGATGAAGCTGCTCTTCCTGTCGTCCATGTTCATCGGCGCGATCGCCACCGCCGTGGTCTACGGTGTCGGCGGGGTGCTGGCGGTGCACGGCACCTTCGAGATCGGCACCCTGGTGGCGCTGACCACGCTGCTCACCCGGCTGATGAGCCCGGTGGGCCAGCTGTCCAACGCCCAGGCCGACGCGATGACCGCGCTCGTCAGCTTCGACCGGCTCTTCGAGGTGCTCGACCTCCAGCCGCTGGTCACCGAGAAGCCCGACGCGGTGGCGCTGCCGCCGGCCGCGACCCGCGGCGCGGCCCCCGGCGTCGAGTTGCGCGGGGTGTCGTTCCGCCACCCCAGGCCCGCCGACGTCTCGCTGGCCTCCCTCGAGGAGTTCGCCACGCCGACACGCGAACACGACGGCGACAGCTGGGCGTTGCGTGACCTCAGCTTCACCGTGCCGGCCGGCAAGCTCACCGCGCTGGTCGGCCCGTCCGGGGCCGGCAAGACCACCGTCACCCACCTGGTGCCGCGGCTGTACGACCCGGAGGAGGGCACCGTCCTCATCGACGGCCACGACGTGCGCGACCTGACGCTGGAGTCGCTCAACGACACGATCGGGATGGTCACCCAGGACGGGCACCTGCTGCACACCACCATCCGGGAGAACCTGCTCTACGCCCGCCCGGACGCCACCGAGGAGGAACTGGTCGCCGCCTGCCGGGCCGCGCAGATCTGGCGGCTGGTCGCCTCGCTGCCCGACGGCCTCGACACCATGGTCGGCGACCGCGGCTACCGGCTCTCCGGTGGCGAGAAGCAGCGCATCGCCATGGCCCGGCTGCTGCTCAAGGCACCGCCGGTGGTCGTGCTCGACGAGGCGACCGCGCATCTCGACTCCGAGTCCGAGGCCGCCCTGCAGCAGGCCCTCAAGACCGCGCTCGCGGGCCGGACCTCGCTGGTGATCGCGCACCGCCTGTCCACCATCCGGGACGCCGACCAGATCATCGTCCTGGACCAGGGGCGGATCGTGGAGCGCGGCACCCACGACGAACTGCTCGCACTCGGCGGTCTGTACGCCGAACTCCACCGCACCCAGTTCGCCGGACGCGCCCTGGCCGACGGCCCCGACGCCGACTCCGACACCGCGTACGAGGGCGACTACGAGGTCGAGGACCTGCCGGAGCGGCGGGTGCCGGAACCGGTGGGCGGCCCCGGCCCCGCGCCGGTCTTCTTCGGACCTGGCGGGGGGCCCGGTCCCGGCGGTCCCGGCCCTGGCGGCGGCGGCGGCCCCGGCCCGGTCGTCTTCGGTCCCGGTGGCCCTGGTGGTCCCGGCGGTCCCGGCGGTTCGGGTCCGGGCGGCCCGGGAGGTCCGGGTGGTCCGGGCGGACCGGGCGGACCGGGCGGACCACGGTTCCGCTGAGCCCGCCCCCTGAGCGGTGTCCGTGACGCGCCCGACGGCGTCGCGGGCACCGCTTCGTCGTACCCGGCCAACCTCTTCACTGAGCCGTCACCCCACTGGTAACAGGGGGTTTCTAACGATCTGACGGGCTGTTACGTTCGGACTCATCCACGACGGGGGATGTTTGTGGTGTTGGATGCCGAATCGGGGGAGAGGGCGGCGTTCGACCCTGAGCAGCAATGATCCCGCGGACGGATGGTTCAGCTGAAGAAGTTCCTCTCTCGCTGACGAAAGAGCTGCCCGTCGCCACGGCAGGGGGCAGGTGAGGAGTCGGGGTGGAGTCCGGGGGATTCATCGATCAACAGGCTGTGACAGAAGTAGAAGTCGACGCATTACGGCTGGCCGGCTCGCCCCGGCTGGCGGGCGAGAGACAGGAGCACGTCGAGATACTCGCGGCCGCGTCGAACCCGCTGCCGCCGATCATCGTCCACCGTCCCACGATGCGCGTCATCGACGGCTTCCATCGGCTGCGCGCGGCCCGGCTGCGCGGGGACACCACCATCGCCGCCCGCTTCTTCGAGGGCGACGAGTCGGCCGCCTTCGTCCTCGCGGTCCAACTGAACGTCACGCACGGCTTACCGCTCGCCCTGGCCGACCGCCAGCGCGCCGCGGAACGGATCATCGACTCCCACCCCCACTGGTCCGACCGCAGAGTGGCCACCGTCACCGGCATCGCGCCCGGCACCGTCAGCGAGATCCGGCGACGCCTGGCACCGGGTACCGCCGACCCGGACGAGCGGCGGCTCGGCCAGGACGGCCGCATGCGCCCGCTCAACGGCAGCGCCGGCCGCCTGCGGGCCGGCGAACTGCTCACCGAGCAACCGGAACTGTCACTGCGTCAGGTCGCCCGCGCCGCCGGAATCTCCCCGGAGACCGCCCGCGACGTGCGCAACCGGCTGAGGAACGGGGAGCCGCTGCTGCCCCGCTCGTACCGCCGTGACCAGGACGCCGAGCCCGACCCGCACGAGGACTCCGAGCTGGTGCCCACGATCCCTGTCCAGGTCAAGGTCCACGTGCAGTCCGAGTCCGAGTCCGACTCCGCGTCGCGGCCCGCCCGGACCCCGCACACGGAACCCGCCACCCTGCGGCTGGCCCGCGCCGTGCGCCGGGCCCGTGCGGACGCGGCGCCCGACCGCGTCGTCCTGGTGAAGCGGCTGACCGCCGACCCGGCGCTGCGCTTCTCCGAGACCGGCCGCACCCTGCTGCGGCTGCTGGCGATCCACGCGGTCCGGGAGGAGGAGTGGGAGGCGATCATCGGCAACGTCCCGCCGCACTGCAGCGGCATCGTCGCCGACCTCGCCGTCGAGGTCGCCGAGATGTGGGAGGACTTCGCGACACGTGTGAGGCGGGACATCGCCGCCTCGGCGGGCTGATCCCCGCACCACGGCGAGGCCGATCCCGGCAGCACGCAGGAAACGGACGGACCTGTCCCGGCAGCGGGGCGGGTCCGTCCGTGCGACCACCGGAAAGGACCGACGCCAGCGGACGCGGGGGAATTGAAGGGCGCCGCACAGCCGATCTTCCGGCACCGCTCGCACGTTTCTGCGGCGCTGTGGTGAAAATGGTCGAGAAAAGCCGAGTCTATCGGTCTCCCGCGTTCTTCGACGTGCCTCGTCCAACCGGCAATTCCGGCCCCTTGGACATGTTGTTACCGCGATGGGAACCGTGTGATGCTGGCGCTGAAATCGGCGCGAAAGACGTAGGTATTTCCGGGTCTTCAGCGCCATGGATTCCCACCGGGGGTGAACCGTGTCCGCGCCCGAGTCCGCAACAGCGTCGACAGTTCCTACGGCCGCTCCGCGCGGTCTTCCGCTGCGCCGGGCGGAGTTGCACGCCTGCGTCAGCGATCCCGTCCTGGACACCATGACGTTCCTGAACGAGATCACGCACCGCTACCCGGACGCCATCTCCTTCGCGCCCGGCCGCCCCTACGACGGCTTCTTCGACGTCGAGCAGATCTTCGACCACCTCCGCGGCTACCTCGACCACCTCGCCGCCCAGGGCCGTACCCCCGCCGAGGTCCGTACCGCGCTCTACCAGTACGGCCCCACCGCCGGCCAGATCCGCGGCATCATCACCGACTCGCTCCGCGCCGACGAGGACATCGACGTGCCGCCCGAGTCGATCGTCGTCACGGTCGGCGCGCAGGAGGCCATGCTGCTGGTGGTGCGTGCCCTCATCGCCCGCCCCGAGGACGTCCTGCTGGCGGCCAGCCCCTGCTACTCGGGCATCACCGGCGCGTCGCGGCTGCTGGGCGCGACCGTCGTCCCGGTCGACGAGGGGGAGGACGGCTTCTCCTGCGCGGAACTGGAGGCCGTCATCGCCCGCGAGCGGGCCGCCGGCCGGCGGCCCCGCGCGCTGTACGCCATCCCGGACCACTCCAACCCCTCCGGGCACACCATGGACCTGGACACGCGCACCCGGCTCCTCGACGCCGCCGAACGGCACGGCATCCTGATCATCGAGGACAGCCCCTACCGGCGGGTGAGCCCCGGGGCCCAACTGCCCACCCTCAAGGCCCTCGACCGGGCCCGGAGCGTGGTCCACCTCGGCTCGTACTCCAAGACGGTCTTCCCCGGTGCCCGCGTCGGCTTCGCCGTCGCCGACCAGGAGGTGCGCGACGACGAGGGCGGCGGCGGCCTGCTCGCCGACGAACTCACCCGCATCAAGAGCATGGTGACGGTCAACACCCCCTCGCTCAGCCAGGCCGTCGTGGCCGGCGCCCTGCTCGCCGCGGACGGCCGGATCTCCTCGCTCAACGCCGAACCCGCCGCCTACTACGGCGACGCCATGCGCACCACGCTGCGCTGTCTCGACGCCCGCCTCACGGCACCGCGCCGCGAGGCACTCGGCGTCCACTGGAACGAGCCCAGCGGCGGCTTCTTCCTCAGCGTCCAGGTCCCTTTCCGGGCCGACAACACGGCACTTGCCCGCTCCGCCGAGAAATTCGGCGTGCTGTGGACACCCATGAGCTACTTCTATCCGAACGGCGGCGGCGAGCGCGCCCTCCGCCTGTCCACCAGTTATCTGACGACAGCGGAAATCGAGGAGGGCACGGCGCGGCTCGGCGATTTCATCGAGGCGCAGAGCGCGGCGGACGAAGACCTCCCCGACGTCACCAGAATCCCGTAGCACAGCATTTTCCCGACCGTCCCGAAAGGGTGAGAACCGTGAGAGAACTCGGCACGACGCCGATATCACGCCAACGTCCGTGCGCCAAGCGCCGGATGTGGGGGTGGACCTTCCGATGACCATCACGCTGGAGGCCGGCGAAGGCGTCGTCACCGCCGCGTACCGGCCGCGCATCATCGGTGTGGGCACCGCGGTGTCCCCGACCTCCTACTCCCAGCAGGAGGTCCTCGACGCCTTCGCGATCACCGACCCCAGGATCGGCTCCGTCTTCCGCAACAGCGCCATCGAACGGCGTTACCTGACCCTCCCCGACCCCGGCCCCGACGGCGTCCGCAGCCCCGAGACGCAGGGCGACCTGCTGGACAAGCACAGGAGATCGGCGATCGAGATGGGCGCCGAGGCGCTGCGCGCCTGCCTCAAGCGGGCCGGCGCCGAACTCTCCGACCTGCG
This sequence comes from Streptomyces sp. NPDC088194, assembly GCF_040702025.1. Taxonomy (NCBI): domain Bacteria; kingdom Bacillati; phylum Actinomycetota; class Actinomycetes; order Kitasatosporales; family Streptomycetaceae; genus Streptomyces; species Streptomyces sp. NPDC088194. The sequence continues at coordinate 29,086 of NZ_JBFBIV010000084.1, forward strand.
CCACCTGTGCTGCGTGACCTCCACCGGCTTCCTCACCCCGGGCATCAGCGCGCTGCTCATCCGCGAACTCGGCATCGACCGGCACTGCTCCCGCAGCGACATCGTCGGCATGGGCTGCAACGCCGGCCTCAACGCCCTGAACGTGGTGGCCGGCTGGTCGGCCGCCCACCCCGGCGAACTCGCCGTGGTGCTCTGCACCGAGGCGTGCTCCGCCGCGTACGCCATGGACTCCACCATGCGTACCGCGGTCGTCAACAGCCTGTTCGGCGACGGCGCGGGCGCGGTCGCGCTGCGTTCGGGCCCCGCGGAGGACGGCGTCGCCGGCGGCGAGGGCCCCACCCTCCTGAAGTTCGCGAGCTGCATCATCCCCGAGGCCGTGGGCGCGATGCGCTACGACTGGGACCGCGACCTGGAGCGGTTCAGCTTCTACCTCGACCCGCAGGTGCCCTACGTGGTGGGCGCGCACGCCGAGATCGTCATCGACCGGCTGCTCGCGGGCACCGGACTGCGCCGCGCCGACATCCGGCACTGGCTGGTGCACTCCGGCGGCAAGAAGGTCATCGACTCGGTCGTCGTCAACATCGGCCTCACCCGCCACGACCTGCGGCACACCGTCGGCGTGCTGCGGGACTACGGCAACGTGTCGAGCGGGTCGTTCCTCTTCTCCTACGAGCGGCTGCTCGACGAGAAGGCCGCCGAACCCGGCGACTACGGAGTGCTGATGACCATGGGTCCGGGATCGACCCTCGAAACGGTGCTGGTGAAGTGGTGACGGGAGACAAGACCGTGGACGAAGCGCCGGCCCTGACCCTGGCCGTGGACGGCCGACGGCCGCCGACGCCGGTGGCCGTCAAGGAACTCGCCGATCTCTGCGACCGGGTGGAGGACACCGGGCCCGGCGCGGTCGCCGTGCTGCGGGTCGCCGGCATGCCCGACCCCGACTGGGTGACCGGCCTGGACACCGCCGTCGTCACCAAGTGGGAGCGCACCCTGCGCCGCTTCGAGCGGCTTCCCGCCGTGACCGTGGCCGTCGCCGCGGGCGACACCGGCGGCTGCGCCCTCGACGCCCTCCTCGCCGCCGACCTGCGCGTCGTGGCACCCGGCACGCGGCTGACGCTGCCCGCCGACGGCGAGGCCACCTGGCCCGGTATGGCCGCCTTCCGGCTGGTCCGCCTCCTCGGCGCCGGCCGCGCCCGCCGCGCCGTCCTGTTCGGCGACCCCGTCGGCGCCGAGGAGGCCCTTGCCCTGGGCCTGGCCGACGAGGTGTCGGACGACCCGGACCGCGCCCTGGCCGACCTGGTCCTGCGCTACGGCGACGGCGGCGGCAGCGAACTCGCCGTCCGCCGCCAGCTCCTCCTCGACGACGCGACGACCTCCTTCGAAGACGCGCTCGGCTCCCACCTGGCCGCCTGCGACCGTGCCCTGCGCCGCGCCGCGCGGGAGCCGGCGTGACCGGCGTCCCCCCAGGCCGCTCGCCGGAGTCCACCCGGGTACCGGACCTTCCCGGCGTGCGCCCCGCCACCCAGGCCGCCGCCGAGACCGTCACCGCGGCCGCCGCCGAGGCCACTGCCGTGACCGTCACCGTGAGCGCCGCCGAGGCCGCCGCGGTGACCGTCACCGCGGCCGCCGCCGAGGCCGACCGCGTGCTCGCCGGGCTGCCGAGCCCGGCCGGCCGCGGCCCCGCCGCTCGCGAGGCCGCCGACGCGGCGAAGGACACCGCCCGCGCCGCGCGCTCGCGCTTCCTCGACGCGCACGTGGACGCCGTCTACGCGCACCTCACCGACGGCCTCACCCGCGCCCTGCGCCTGGACGAACTGGTCGAGGCGGCCGCGGCCGCCTTCCCCGGCCTCGTCCCGACCCCCGAGCGGATGGCCGAGGAGCGCGCCCGACCCCAGGCCGACAAGGAAGGCCACGAGATCGACCAGGGCATCCTGCTGCGCGCGGTGCTCCGCTCGCCCGTCGCCGGCCCGCACCTGCTCGACGCGATGCTCCGCCCCACCGCCCGCGCGACCCTGCTGCTCCCCGAGTTCCGGCGCACCGGGGTGCTCCGGACGGAGTCCGTCCACCTCGAACGCCGCGACGGCGTCGCCCGGCTGACGCTCTGCCGGGACGACCGGCTCAACGCCGAGGACGGCCGGCAGGTCGACGACATGGAGACCGCCGTCGACCTCGCCCTGCTCGACCCGGCCATCCGGGTCGGCCTGGTGCGCGGCGGCGAGATGGCCCACCCCCGCTACCGCGGCAGGCGGATCTTCTGCGCCGGCATCAACCTCAAGAGCCTCAGCTCCGGCGGCATCTCGCTGGTCGACTTCCTGCTCCGCCGCGAGCTCGGCTACCTGCGCAAGCTCGCCCACGGCATCCAGGCCGGTGACCTCGGCGGCACCGGGACGTGGCACACCCGGCACGCGGCCAAACCCTGGCTGGCCGCGGTCGACGGCTTCGCGATCGGCGGTGGCATGCAGATGCTGCTGGTCTTCGACCATGTCATCGCCGCCTCGGACGCGTACTTCAGCCTGCCCGCCGCCAAGGAAGGCATCGTCCCCGGCGCCGCCAACTTCCGCCTCACCCGGTTCGCCGGCCCGCGCCTGGCCCGGCAGGTCATCCTCGGCGGCCGCCGCGTCCGGGCGGCGGAGCCGGCGGCCCGGCTGCTGGTCGACGAGGTCGTCGAGCCCGAGGAGATGGACGCCGCGATCGAACGCGGTCTGGACCGCCTCGATGGCGAGGCCGTCCTCGCCAACCGCCGGATGCTCCACCTCGCCGAGGAGCCGGAGGACGGATTCCGCGCCTACATGGCCGAGTTCGCCCTCCAGCAGGCGCTGCGGATCTACGGCGAGGACGTCATCGGCAAGGTCGGCCGGTTCGCGGCCGGGAGCGGGTGAGAGGGTGCCGACCGCGCGGATCAACGGCAGGAGCCTCGCGTACGAGGAGTTCGGCGCGCCCGCGGCGCCGCCCGTGGTGCTGGTGGCCGGCACCGGCGCGCCGGGCCGGGTGTGGCGCGCCCACCAGGTACCGGCGCTGACCGGGGCCGGCCACCGGGTGATCACGCTCGACAACCGGGGCCTCGGCCCGGAGCCGGCCGCCCCCGGCTCGTTCACCCTCGCCGACATGGTCGCCGACGTCGCGGGGCTGATCGAGCACCTCGGCGCCGGGCCGTGCCGGCTGGTCGGGCACTCGCTGGGCGCGATCATCGTCCAGGAACTCGTCGTCGCCCGGCCCGAACTCGTCGACCGGGCCGTCCTGATGGCCGGCAGCGGGCGTACGGACGCGCTGATCGCCGCCGGGACCGCGGCGGACCTCGCACTCGCCGACAGCGGTGTGCGGCTTCCGCCCGAGGTCGCGGCCCACCGCCACGCCCTCCAGAACCTCTCGCCCCGAACCCTGGAGGACGCCGGCCGGCTCACGGACTGGCTGAGCCTGTTCGAGCTCGCCCTTCCCGACACCGTCGCCGCCCGCGCGCAGCTCGACCTCGCCCTGATCCCCGACCGGCTCGCCGCCTACCGCCGCGTCAGCCGCCCCTGCCTCGTCGTCGCCTTCGCCGACGACCTCGTGGTCCGCCCCCGGCTCACCCGCGAACTCGCCGCGGCCCTGCCCGGTTCCCGCTACGTCGAGATCCCCGACTGCGGCCACATCGGCTACCTCGAACGCCCCGACGCGGTCAACGCGGAACTGCTCGGCTACCTCCCCGCGCATCCCGCGTAACCGTGCCACGTCATGCCCTGCGAGCCGACGATGTCGACGCCCGGCGCGGTGCCCGCCGGCGAGCCCGGGCCGAGGAGGCCGGCACCCGCCCCGCGAGCGCCCGTTCGACCGGTTGTGCTCACTTTGTGCGGAAGGCTCCGGACGTTTGCGCCACCTTTCCCCCGAAGAATCTTTGAAAGGTCCATCGTGGCCAGTCCATCGTCTTGACTTATGTCTAGAGCCAGCTGAACATGTGTGCTGCGCCACTGGGGACGCCGCCTTTTGCCACAACACTGCGCAGAAACCGGCGATCCCCGACCGCGCCCGACGATGAGCGCGGCCGAGATCCGGCTCAACGCCACGGGCGGAATGGCACCATCACATTTCCGGAGGCATTTGTGCTGGTCTTACTCACACTCCGACGCCGGACGCGGCTGCTGATCGCGATCCTGCTCGCGGTGGCGATCGCGGTGCCGGTCCTCGGCACGGCGACCCGCGCCGAGGCGGCTTCATCGGGGCCCTGCGACATCTACGCGTCCGGTGGCACGCCGTGTGAGGCGGCGTACAGCACCACCCGGGCGATGTTCTCCTCGTACGACGGCCCGCTGTACCAGATCCAGCGCGCCTCGGACAGCAGCACCCTGAACATCGGACTCGCGTCGGCCGGCGGTCTGGTCGCCTCGGCGCCGCAGGTCTCCTTCTGCGCCGGCACGACGTGCATCATCACCCAGCTGTACGACCAGACGCCCAACGCCAACAACCTGCCCATCTCGCCGGGCAGTTCCTGCTCCGGCTGCTCGGGCGGGCTTTCCGGCCCCGGCCCGAACGGCTCGGACATCGGCGCGGACGCGATGGCGCTGCCGATCACCATCGGCGGCCAGGGCGCCTACGGCGTGCTGGTCAACAACATCGGTACCGGATACCGCAACAACGCCGCCAAGAACGTGCCCACCGGCTCGCAGCCGGAGGGCCTGTACATGCTCACGTCGTCGAACCTCACCAGCAGCAGCTGCTGCTTCGACTTCGGCTCGGCCGAGACCGACGACTCCGACGACGGCAACGCGACCATGAACGCGATCTACTACGGCTCCGCCTGCTGGACCGGCGGCTGCACCGGCTCCGGCCCCTGGGTCGGCGGCGACCTCGAGAACGGCATGTACTTCAGCGCGGCCGGCCCCAACCCGTCGAACATCCCCAGCGAGACCGGCTCGTTCGTGACCGCCTGGGAGAAGAACAACGGCACGACGAACTTCACGCTGAAATACGGAAACGGGCAATCCGGCGGGCTGTCACAGGCGTATTCCGGCGCCCTACCCAACGGCTACAACCCGATGAAGGTGCAGCCCTCCATCGAGTTGGGCACCGGCGGCGACAACAGCCCCGAAGGCACCGGTGAGTTCTTCGAGGGCGCCGTCACCAAGGGCTTCCCGACCGACGCCACCGAGAACGCCGTGCAGGCCAACGTCACCGCGGCCGGCTACACGAACAACACCACCACGTTCCCGCCGCCCACCCAGTCCGTGATCAGCCTCAAGGCCCACGCCAACGGCAAGTACGTCGACGCGGCGAACAGCACCACCTCGCTCATCGCCGACGCCACCTCGATCGGCACCAACGAGACCTTCGACCTGATCGCGAACAACAACAACACCGTGAACCTGAGGGCGCACTCCGACAACCAGTGGGTCACCGCCGAGAACAAGGGCAGCTCGCCGCTGATCGCCAACCGCGGTGCGGTCGGCCCGTGGGAGACGTTCTACCTCCTGCACAACTCCGACGGCAGCGTCAGTTTCCGCGCCTACAACAACCAGCAGATCGTCACGGCCGAGGACGCCGGCGCCTCGGCGCTGATCGCCAACCGCACGGCGATCGGCCCCTGGGAGGAGTTCGACCTCATCAACGACTGACACGGTCACCGCGAGGAACACGGCACCCGTCCCCGCCCCTGTCCCCGCCCCGGCAACCGGGCGGGGACAGGGGCAAGTACCGTGGACCACGCATCCGGGGAAAGCTCTGGGCCGCGGGCCCGTGACGACGAGGGGGGCCGCGCGACCGTGACGGACGCGTCGACGAAACCGCGGGCCGGCGCCACCGCGCCGGGGACCGGCAGGGCCGCGCGCGAACTCGCCTGGGGGCCCAGCCTGCTCATGGCCGCAGCGCTGGTGGCGCTGCTGTCGCTGACGTGGCTGCTGTCCGGGGACCTGGTCGCCCACGCCGATCCGTTCGCCGTCGCCGCCGGCCGCGCGGGCACCAGCTGCGTCGGGCTGTCGCTGCTCGCCGCCGCCCGCCGGACCACCAGACGCCCCGCGCTGGAGGTGGTGCGCAGCCGCCCGCGCGCCGTCGCCGCCCTGGGCGCCCTGGGGGTCTTCGGCTACTCGATGGCCTCGGTCTGGGCCATCGGGCTGATCGGCGCCGCGACCACCAACGTCGTCCTCGCGCTCCTGCCCTGCGTGACGTTCGTGCTCGGCCTGTGGCTGTTCCGCGAACGCCCCGGCATGACCGCACTGGTGGGCACCTGCGTGGCTGCCGCGGCGGCGGTCGCCTACGGCCTCCTCGACCGGGGGAGCGGGTTCGGCGTCCGGGGCGGCGTCACCCCCACCCGCGCGCTGGTCGGAGTGCTGGCCGCCGTGGCCGCCATGGTCTCGATGGCGCTGTACGCGCACTTCTACGGCAAGCTCGCCCCTGACGTCTCCTCGGTGGTGGCCCTGCCGTCCGTGTTCGCGGCCGGGGCGCTGATGCTGCTGCTGCCCGCGCTGGCCCGCAACTCCTTCGGCCACCTCACCCTCGTGCAGTGGGGGCAGATCCTGCTGCTCGGTTGCGGGGTGTACGTGCCGGCCTACGTGATCCAGCACGAGCTGTTCCTGCGCCGGGGCGCGCTGTTCACCACCAGCGTCTCCCTGGCCGTCCCCTTCACCGTCCGGTTCTGCACGTGGGGCCTGGGGAAGGCGGCACGACCCAGCCTGCTCGCCACCGCGCTCCTCCTGACGTGCTGCGTCGGCGTCTTCCTCACCATGGCCAGGTCCGGCACCCGCGCTCCCCGGTCCTGAGGTACCCGGACCTGACGCACCCGGCCCGGGCGCCGGCGGGCGGTCGACGCACCGGTGGCCCGCACTCCGGCCGGAGAGCGGGC